>JBEPXB010000001.1:0-6831 GCA_041642135.1 Halobacteriales archaeon
CGGAGCCGCGGTCGTTCGCCGCGAGCGACTGTCCCTGATGGCTTCGGCTACCCTGACGAGCGGCGTATCCGGCCCGACGCCACCCACGACTCGTAGGTCTCGGAGAGCCCGCGGGGGTCCCGGAACCGGAGGAACGCGTCCGGGAACCCGCCCGGGAGCATCACGTCGAGGGTCCGGAGCGGTTCGTCCTCGAGGCCCCCGTCGTCCCGGCGCTCGGTCCGGAGCGGTTCGAACTCCGTTCCGAAGGAGGGGGCGTGGCCGGCCTGGTGGACCCTGACGATCCGCGGACAGTTCGGGCAGACGTAGACGTCGTCACCGAGGGTATACCCCCGGAGGTAGTCGGTGTCGGCCCAGACGAGGAGTCCCCTCCAGAACGAGCCGTGCTCGGGGTGGTCGCCCTCCGCGGGGCCGTGGTGGGCGTCGAACCCCCGGACGTAGTCGTACCAGTTCCGGACGTGTTCGACGACGTCGGCGTCCCCCTCCCGTCTCCCGGTCCCTTCGGCGACGTCGAGCGGATCACGGAACGGCGCGAGGAGGACGTGCCACACGTGCATCGCGGCGAGGACGGCCAGCGCGAGGACCATGCGAGCGCGCCGCATACCCGGTGTCCGAGGCCCACGATTTGAGTATCTTGTGTGCGTAGGGCCGGCGTGCGCGTCGTCCTGTTCACCGCCGAGGAACCGCTCTACCTGCCGCGGTACGTCGATCCGATACTCGCGGCCCACGGCGACGTCGTCGAGCGGGTCGTCCTCGCGGGTCCGAAGCGTCCCGTCCGCGAACAGGCTCGACGGCAGTACGCCATGTACGGGCCACGCGCCGGGACGCGGATGGCGGCTCGCTACGCGGGAGGACGACTCCTCGGTACGCTTCCGGGAGCACTTCAGCAGTCGCTGACGGGGCGGTACCACTCGGTCGCGGCCGCCGCGCGGGCCCACGGCGTCGACCCGCTGCCGGTCGAGGACCTCTCCGATCCGGCGTTCGTCGACCGGGTACGGGAGGTCGACCCGGACGTGCTCCTGTCGGTCGTCTGTGGCCAGCGGGTTCCGGAACCGGTCCTCGACGTCCCGGAGTGGGCGGTCAACGTCCACGGCTCGTTCCTGCCGGAGTACCGCGGGCGCGCGACGGCGTTCTGGCCGCTGTACGACGACCGGGACCGCTCGGGCGTCACGGCCCACCTGATGACGGCCGAACTCGACGCCGGGCCCATCGTGAATCGACGACCGTTCCCCCTCCGCGACGGGGACACCGTCGACGACGTGATGGAACAGATCGTCGAGACCGGCGCCGACCTGGCGGTCGACGTGCTCGATCGACTCCGTGCCGGCGAACGGCTCGAGACCGAACCGAACCCGACCGACCCCGACGACTACCACACGCTCCCGACCGCCGCGGAGCGACGCGAATTCCGCCGGAAAGGCGGCCGGTTCCTCTGACCGCCGCGCCGTCCGGGAGCGTTCCGGGGCGCTCTTTATACACCTCTACGAACCTCCGGTCGATGAGCGAAGCGAGCGCCTCGCCCGCCCGCCGGAGTGGTCAGTTCGGGCCAGTCGGGCTCCCCGTGGGGAGCCGCTGAGATGCCCGAACGCGTCGAAGACGGCGGCGAGCCCACGTTCGCGCCCGCGACGGGGCCGGATCCGCAAGAACTGGCTGCCCGCGAGGGCATCCGCTTTCGGGCGAAGGTCCACGAACCGGGGGTCGAGCGGTTCGAATCGGCACGCGAGCGGATCGAGGGGGGTCTCGACTGGGGGGTCGGTGCGCTCGTCGAACGCACGGGCGAACTCCTGCTGGTCCGCCAGGGCGGGCAGTGGATGCTCCCCGGCGGCGAGGTCGAGCGAGGGGAGAGCCACGCCGAGGCGCTGGTCCGGGAACTCGCGGAGGAGACGGGGATCGATGTCGACCCGGGGCCGCTGCGGGCGGTCGTCGAGAACCAGTACGTCCACGGTGGGGAGGTCGTGGGGTTCCACTTCGCGATCTACGACGCGGTCGCCGACACCCGGGCGGTCACCGACGACCCCGGACTCGCGGACGAGGACATCGAGTCCGTGGACTGGTTCGGGTCACTACCTTCGGATACGCTCGACCGGGACCTGCTCGTCGAGTTCCGATAACCGACGCCGCGATACCAGCCGTGGCGGTCACGGCGCGAGCGGACGACGTCCGTCCACCACGGATCGGGGGCGTCCCGTAGCTTCAAATACGGGGACGGGACCACCGACCCCGTGACCTGAGCGTCGTCACGGGACGGGTCGCGAGAGCGCGGTGGGTCGTCCCGTGGGAGCGACCCTCTTCCACCGCCTGCAAGCCACGACGGACACCGGGTCGAGCCCACCCGAGCCGGGTCGACCGCCGACCGGAGAGGGTCAGGACGGCCGACCCCTCGTGCCGGTCAGGGGAGCCGGTCGAGCCGATCGCGGGCCTCGAGGAGTGCCGACTCGTCCTCCTCCCGGAGGTACCTGCCGAGGTCCCGGGCGACCCGGACGAACAGTTCGGACTCCTCGACGGGGACCTCGCCGTCGAGCGCCTCGAGCCGCTTCAGGTGGCTGTCGAGCGGCCCGAGCACGTCCGTCGCGAGCGGGTCGGGGTGCTCGTCGAGGTACGCCCGGAGGTCGCTCCGGTAGGCCGAGACGGCCCGCGCGTGGGCGAGGCCCCGAGCGGACCGGAGCGAGTCGGGCACCTCCTCCGGCGGCGGCCGTTCGCCGTGGTCGGCCCCCCGCAGGAGCGAGAGGAAGTAGAACTCCTCCTCGTCGTCGACCGACATCGCCCGTTCGAGCCGGCCGGCGACGTGTCGGAGCTCCGTCGCCGCGAGGTACGTCTCACCGAGGGGTTGCAGCTCGCCCGCCTTCACGAAGCCGTAGCCGCGGACGTACTCCTTGCACGCGTCGGCGGCGACGGCCGCGACTTCCCGGAGGCTCTCGCCCGACTCGAGGCGGTTCCGGGCATCGGTCAGGTTCAGTGTGGCCGGCGTCGCCGTGTGGAGCGTCCGCTCCTCGTCGACGCCGACGCTCCGGAGGCTCCCACAGGAGGGACACTCGACGTTTCCCGTCTCGTAGTAGGACCACCGCGTCCCGCAGTTCCGGCACTCGCGCTGGCCGCGGATTCGCATCGCCGCTCGCTACGCCGCCGGTCGGCAAAAACGGCAGGGTCGGACGGAGGTCACCGACCGCCCGGTCCGAAACCCCGACCGGACTCGACGCCCATCGTCGGTTCGGGGGTCAGGGGGACGTCCGTGACTCCTTTCGTCCCGTCAGTTCGTCCGGCGCGAGTCGGTAGAACTCGAAGTCGACCTCCCCCGGGGGCTTGCCGAAGACGTCGAACAGGGGGATCCGGACGCGCTCGAGGCCCTGGAGCGTCTCGGTAGCGATCGACTCGTCGGTGGTGCGCTCTAGGCGCCCCCTGGCGACCACGCTCCGCCACGGCCCGTCGTCCTCGCCCTCGCCGTGGACCACGAACGAGATCGGCCGGCCGTCGGGGTCACCCTTCCGGCTGTCGGAGCCGACGGCGAGCCGGAAGTAGAACGTCGCTTCCGCCGCGTCGTACCCGTAGGAGACCGGGATGGCGTGCGGCGGGCCAGCGTCGTCGGCCGGGAACGCGACGACGCCGGTGCCGCCCTCGCCGAGGAACGCGTCCCGTTCTGTCTCGGTCATCTCGATCGACGCCTGGGAGGTCATACCGGACGTAGGGAGTGACCGGATAAAAGCCACTCCCCGGCCCCCGGGGGACCGTCGATCCCGGTCCTCGAAGGACGGGAATACCCGCCCGGGCGACGGTCGCCGGAAACGGCGCCCTACAGGAACCGACTCAGGTAGACGGCGAGCAGGGCGAGCGAGGTCACCAGCCCGCAGAGGGCGGTCACCGAGAGCCGGCCGACGGTCAGCGGCGCGGTGAACCCCTCCCGTAGCCCCGGGCGGTCGAACCGGAGCTTCAGGAGCGCCGCGTTCACCGCGACGAAGACGACCAGCAGCGAGCCGTTGGCGAGCGCGGCCACCTGTCCGAGGTCGCCGAGCAGGACGAACGGGACCGTCAGGAGGCCGACGAGCGCGACAGCGAGGTACGGCGTCCCCCGTCCCTCGTGGATCCGGGAGAAAACCGTGGGGAGCGAGCGGTACTCCGACTTCGAGACGCCGTAGACGAGCCGCGAGGTCGACACCAGCAGGATGAGGACCGTGTTGGCGGTCGACGTGAGCGCGATGGCACCGACGACCGACGCGGCGACCGGACCGCCCCCGGTGCCGGCGACGAGGGCCAGCGGCGAGGCCGACGCCCCGAGCGCCCGCCAGTCGGTCACGCCGACGGCGGAGACGGCGACGAGCACGTAGAGGACCGTCGTGACGACGATCGAGAGGACGATGGCACGCGGCACCGTCCGGGTCGGGTCCTCGGTCTCCTCGGCGACGTTGACGATCGAGCCGAACCCGAGGTACGCGAAGAAGACGAGGAACGTCGCCTCGATCACGCCGCCGACGCCGCGGGGCGCATCGAGGACCGCGACGGTCCCCCAGGAGCCGACGCCGACCCAGATCACGAGCGCGAGACCGGCCACCTCGGCGACCGTGAAGACGAGGTTGAGCTTCGCGGAGACGTCGATCCCCCAGAAGTTGACCGCCGACGCGGCGGCCACCAGCCCCACGGCGGCCAGCACCGGGGACAGATCGACGAACGAGGAGAGGTAGCCGGCGAACGCGATCGCCACGGCGGCCGCGGAGACGGCTCCCACGAACACCCGGAGGAACGCCACGACCTCGGCGGGCCGCTTGGCGCCGAACGCCTCGCGGACGTAGGCGTAGTCGCCCTCGCCCCGCGGGAACCGCGAGGCGAGCTCCGCGTAGCTCAGCCCGGTGAACGACGCGACGACCGCGGCGGCGAGAAAGGAAAGGGGCACCGACTCGCCCGCGACGGCGGTCGCCTCCCCGAGGATGGCGTAGATCCCCGCCCCGAGGATGAGCCCGACGCCGTACACCACTACCTCGGCGAGGCCCAGTTCGCGGCGCAACGACGGGGTGGCCGCCTCGCTCGCACCCGGTCCCTCCGCCGCAGTCATCCGGTCCCCCCACCGGAGGGTCGGTAACGGTCGTGCGGCCGGCCGGGAGACGGAGGGGCGTTCATCGAGGGACACGCCGGCGGCGTAGCACATAAGCCACGGGGGACTGATTGCGGTGACGTCCCCCGGATGTCCCAGTCGACGCCACGCACGATCCGTTCCGAACTCTCACAGACCGGGTCGCTCGGAACACCCGGACGTGGACCATGAGCGGGGCGGACAGCCGTTCCGGCGAAAGCGACCCGGCGGACGCGGACACGCCGGGGACACGCGAAGACTGGCACGCCACACCGCTCGAGTCGGTGTTCGAGTCGCTCTCGACCGAGGGTTCGGGGCTCACCGGCGAGGAGGCGGCAGCCCGACTCGAGGAGTACGGTCCCAACGAGATACGCGAGGAGGAGTCCGTCTCCCCGCTCGAACTGTTCGTCGAGCAGTTCCGGGACGTCCTCATCTACCTGCTGGTCCTCGCGGCGGGCCTCTCGCTCGCCGTCGGCCTGCTCCCCGGGGAGGAGCCGAACTACGTAGACGCCGGGCTGATCCTCCTCATCCTCCTCGGCAACGGGATCTTCGGTTTCGTCCAGGACTACCGCGCCGAGCGGTCGATGGAGCGGCTCCGGGAGATGTCCACCCCGGACGCGACGGTGATCCGCGACGGCGAGCGGACGACCGTCGACGCCGGGGCGGTCGTCCCGGGTGACCTGATCGTGGTCGAGCAGGGGGACGCGGTCCCGGCCGACGCGCGGCTCGTCGAGGCGATCGACCTCGAGACCATCGAGGCGCCGCTGACCGGCGAGAGCACCTCGGTGACGAAGTCGACGGGGACCCTCGACCCGGAGACGCCGCTGGCCGAGCGGTCGAACATGCTCTACATGAACACGAGTGCGGTCAGGGGTCGCGGGCGGGCAGTCGTCGTCGGGACGGGCATGGAGACGGAGGTCGGGAGCATCGCGACGCAGATGCAGGCGGCCGAACGGACCGAGACGCCGTTCCAGCGCGAGGTCGACGAGCTCGGCCGGCGGATCGGCCTCGGGGTCCTCGTCCTCATCGCGCTGGTCGTCGTCGTCCAGTTCCTGTTCACCCAGGCAGGGACGATTTCGGTGCTCCTGACCGCGATCACGCTCGCCGTCGCCGCGGTCCCCGAGGGGCTCCCTGCCGTGGTGACGCTGACGCTCGCGCTCGGCGCACAGCGGATGGTCGAGCGGAACGCGCTCGTCCGCCGGCTCCCCGTCGTCGAGAGCCTCGGATCCGTCGACGTCGTCCTGACCGACAAGACGGGGACGCTCACCGAGAGCCGGATGACCGTCACACGGGTCGCGTTCGGCGGGGAGACCTACGAGGTGACTGGCTCCGGCCTCGAGACGGAGGGTGAATTCCGGCGGGACGGCGAGGCGGTCGACCCGACGGTCCTCGAGCCCCTGCTCCGGTGCGGGACGGTCTGTAACAACGGGGAGCTGGCCCCGGACTCGGCCGACGAGGAGTTCTTCGGCGACCCGACGGAGGTGGCGCTGGTCGTCTCGGCGGCGAAGGCCGACATCGGGCGCGAGGTCGAGCGGCTCCGCGAGGTGCCGTTCTCCTCGGAGCGCCAGCGGATGACCGTCGTCGTCGAGGAGGACGACGGCCCGACCGCCTACACGAAGGGGGCCCCCGAAGTCGTCCTCGAACGGTGTGACTCGGTGCTCGAGGACGGCGAGGTGGTCGAACTGACCGAGGAGCGCCGCGAGGCGATCCACGCCGAGGTCGAGGCGTTCGCCGGTGACGCCCTGCGGGTCCTGGGGTTCGCTCGGAAGGTCGGA
>JBEPXB010000002.1:0-2838 GCA_041642135.1 Halobacteriales archaeon
GGTCGGGGTCGCCCCCGACGCCGACGAGGACGAACTCGAAACCGGGCTCACGTTCCTCGGGCTCCAGGGGATGCTCGACCCGCCCCGGTCGGAGGTGCGCGAGGCCGTCGCCGACTGCCGGAACGCCGGCATCCGGGTCGTGATGGTCACGGGGGACAACCTCGCCACGGCGACGGCCATCGGGGCGGAGATCGGGTTCGACCCCGAGGGCGCGATGACCGGGGCGGACCTCGAGGGTCTCACGGACGAGGAACTCCGCGAGGTCGTCGAGGAGGTCGAGGTGTTCGCCCGCGTCGCCCCCGAGCACAAGGTCCGGGTCCTCGAGGCGCTCCAGGCGAACGGCCACACCGTGGCGATGACGGGCGACGGCGTCAACGACGCCCCCGGCCTTCGGAACGCCGACGTCGGCATCGCGATGGGCGTGCGAGGGACCGACGTGACCAAGGAGGCCTCGGACATGGTCCTGCAGGACGACAACTTCGCCACCATCCGGGACGCCGTCGCCGAGGGGCGGGGGATCTTCGACAACATCCAGAAGTTCGTCAACCTCCTCCTGTCGGCCAACACCGGCGAGGTGCTGACCGTCTTCGTGGGCGTACTCGTCGGGACGGCGTTCTTCCCGCGGCTGTTCGCCGGTCAGTCGGAGGCGCTGATCCTCACTCCCGTGATGCTGCTGTGGATCAACCTGGTGACCGACGGGCTCCCCGCGCTGGCGCTCGGGGTCGACCCGAAGGCCGACGATGTCCTCGAACGCGAGCCGCGCGACCCCGACGAGTCGGTCATCGACGCCCGGGTGGTCCTCTCGATCCTCGCCATCGGCGCCACCATCACCGTCGCGGGGCTGGCGCTGTTCTTCGAGTCGCTGGGGACGTTCGAGTCGCTCGTCCGCGCACAGACGCTCCTGTTCACGTTCTTCGTCGTCGCGGAGATGGGCGTCATCCAGGTGATCCGCCACCGGTTCGGCTCCTCGCTCCTGTCGAACCGGTGGCTGGTCGCGGCCGTCGCCGCCTCGCTCGTGCTCCAGCTGGTCGTGCTCTACACGCCGCTCGCACGGGCGTTCGACGTGTTCCCGCTCGGACTCGCCGGCTGGGAACGGATCGGCATCGCGGTCGTCACCGTCCTCGTCGTCAACTTCGCACTCTCGGCGATCCTGGACCGGGTCGCGGGTCGGGCGTGAGTCGTCCATCCGCCGTCGGGTCGCCACGCCGAACTGCCAGCCGAACCGCGGGAAGACGCTGTCGGTCCTGCCCCGTCCGGTTCCCGGACCCTGGGGACGACCCAACCGTTTTGATACCCGGCCGGAGTGGGGACGAGTGATGCTCGTCGAAGCCGCCCTGTTCCTGGTCGGGCTGGCGGCGCTCGTCGCGGGCGCCGACCGAGCGGTCACCGCCGCCGGCGACCTGGCGCTCTACTACGGCGTCTCGCCGTTCTTCATCGGCGTCACGCTCGTCTCGATCGGGACCTCCGTCCCGGAGATGGTCACGTCGGTCTACGCCGCCTACTACGGCGCGGGCGACCTCGTGGTCGGCAACATCGTCGGATCGGAGACGGCACAGATCACCCTCGCCATCGGCGTCGTCGCGCTCATCGCCCCGTTCGTCGCCGAACGGCGGAACGTCCTCGTCTACGGCTCCGCGATGATACTGGCGATGATCATCATGCTGCTCGCCCTCGACGACGGCGTCATCGGCCGCTCGGAGGGGTTCCTGATGATGCTCGCGTACGTCCAGTTCATCTATACCCTCTACACGAACGAGGGCGGCGAGGAGATCGCAGAGGAGGTCCTAGAGGAGGTCAGATCGCCCGGCGAGGCGCTCCCGTGGATCGTGGGCGGGCTCCTCCTCGTGGTGGTCGGTGGGCAGGTCATGGTCACGAACGGTGTCGCGCTCGCGCGACTCGCCGGTATCCCGGAGTACCTGATCGGCCTGCTGACCGGGCTGGGTACCACGATGCCGGAGATCGTCGTCGCCGGCATCGCCGCCCGCGAGGGGCGGAGCGGCATCTCCGTCGGCGCCATCCTCGGGAGTAACATCACCGACCCGGTGTTCTCGCTCGGCGTGGGCGCGCTGCTCTTCGACGTCGTCGTCGACGACGTGGCGGCGCTCGGCCCCTCGCTCGGCTACATGCTCGGCGTCTCCATCGTCGTGCTGGGACTGTTCTACTGGCGGGAGGGGATCGACCGCCGGGCCGCGGTCGTCTGTCTCCTGCTGTACGCCCCGACGTTCGTCCTGCTCTGAGTACCCGGGGTCCGTTCCGTCCCGATCCGACCGTTCGCCCAGTTCCGACCGGAAGAGAGGGACAGCACTAACCCGGAGCGGCGTGGCGTGGCCCGTAGGTGTCCTACCGTGCCGTCGAAGCGGTCCACCCGGCTGCTCGCACTCGCGGCCGCCGTCCTCCTCACGGCCGGCATCGCCGCGGTCCCCGTCTCCGGGTCGCTCACCGTCGAGGGCCGGTACGCGGTGGCGACGATGGCGTTCGCGGCGGTGCTCTGGGTCACCGGGGCGCTCCCGCTCCCGCTGACGGCCCTGTGCGTGCCGATCCTCCTCGTCGTCTTCGGCGTCTACCCGGACCTCGGCGACGCGGTCGCGGGGTTCGCGGACCCCGTGATCTTCCTCCTGCTGGCGGGGTTCATGCTCGCCGAGGCGCTCCAGGCTCACGGCGTCGACCGCCGGGTGGCGTTCGCGATCCTCGTCCGGTTCGGCACCTCCGCACGCGGGCTGGTCCTCGGGGTGATGCTGGCGACGGCGCTGCTCTCGATGGTCATCTCGAACACGGCGACGGTCGCCATGATGGTGCCGATCGTCCTCGGGATAATCGAGAGCGTCACCGACCTGACGG
>JBEPXB010000003.1:0-4599 GCA_041642135.1 Halobacteriales archaeon
TGACGACTCCTCCCGGAGGCGTTCCCACGTCGCCGGGTCGGAGAAGTCCGGTCGGGAGCCCCGGAGATAGGGGACCCGGATCCACGCGTCCGGCCGGTCGGGGTCGAAGATCGCCACGTACTTCTGCCCCGTCGAGTCGCGCTCGTCCCTCACCGCCAGTTCCCTCGGGCTACCGCGTTCGGGCTCTCCCATCGTCTTGTTCTCCGTGAGTCTCGGTCGTGACAGTCGAAGGTCACCACCGACGGTCGCGTATCTTTGTGGTATGGTAACATATATTTTTCGCCCCTCCGGACGCGGTGGGTGTGGTCCGGTGGACACCGGGTCGCCGCACGGGCCTTCGGGAGCGTGAAAAGTAACGACTATACCCGGCGATTCCATGGTCCCGACTATGCAACGACGAGTCGCGGCGATATACCTCGTGTTCTTCCTCGTCATGGGGGCGAGCGCGTACTCCGTCATCGCCGTCGCCGAGCAGCCCGCCGTCGACCTGGAGGGCCAGTCCTACGGCCAGGGCGATACGCTCACCGTCGACGGCCGGCAGTACACCGTCACCGAGTTGAATACCGGCGGCGAGGGCGGCGAGGGCGAGGAAGGCGGGGGCGAGGCGAGCGCCACCCTCGCGTGGACGAACGAGTCGGCGCGGTACACCGCGACCCTCCCGAACGGGTCGTCCGTCGCCCCGGTCCGGGCGACGTTCCCCGGCCAGCGGGCGGTCTACGCGACGACCCTCGAGGAGGGCGACACGGTGACGTTCAACGGGAGCGAGGCGACCGTCTCCATCCCCGACGTCGACTCCCCGACGAACTTCTCGCTCGTTCGTGACGGGAACGCGACGGCCACGCTCGCGTACAACGACACGCTCGCCTACCGCGGGAACGCGACCACCGTCGCCGCCATCACCTCTGACGAGGTGCGGCTGGTGTGGGGTGACAACTATCGCGTGTTCGTCCCGAACGCGTCCGAGCCGACCTCGTTCCAGATGATCCAGGAGTACAACGTGAGCGCGCGGCTCGCGGCCGACCCGGCGGTCGAGGACGAGCCGATCACCCGCGCGGACGGTCGGGAGTACGTCGTCTTCACGGCCAACGGCTCCACGCTGCTCCTCTCGGAGTACCTCCCGGCGCCCGACGTCGGCCGGCTCCAGGAGGGCGACACGATGACCGTCGGGGGGAACGAGACGACCGTCGCCGACGTGACCGGCTCCGGGGTCCTCGTCGAGTGGACCGGCCCGCGCACGAACACGATCGGTGTGGCGGAGGGCGACAACGTCACGCTGAACGGCCAGCAGTACGTCGTCCACTTCCAGGGGGACTCGGTCCAGCTCTCCCCGCAGCTCGACAAGTACCGGGAGGACCTCCGGCGTCAGGACTACTTCAAGGAGCGACAGAACGGCCTCTGGGGCGTGACCCTCCTCTCCGGTATCGCCGCGATGTTCGTCGTCGGCCTCGCGTACCTCCCCGTCCGGGGCTGAGCCGGCTCCGAACCGTAGGCCGACACGGTCCCGAGCTCTTCCTCTTCAACCCCTTGCCGGGGCGTTTCGACCGCCGTTGCCGGTTCTCACGCGACTTATCCCGATAGGGGCCCTCGCTCCGGTATGGAACTTGCCTCGGTCGCGGCGGTCGCGGAGAACCGCGCCATCGGACTGGACGGGGAGCTCCCCTGGGACCGCCTGGAGGGGGACAAGGAGCAGTACCGCGCCCGCGTCGCCGGTCATCCCGTGATCCTCGGCCGGCGGACGTTCGAGTCGATGCTCGACGACCTGCCCGGCTCCGCACAGGTCGTCATGAGCCGGACCGAGCGCGAGTTCGACGTGCCGACGGCCCACCACGCCGCGAGCGTCGAGGAGGCCGTCGAGATCCTCGAGGAGCTCGGTGCCGAGGTGGGGTACGTCCTCGGTGGGGGCAGGGTGTACGAGCTGTTCCAGCCCCACCTCGACCGGATGTTCCTCAGTCGCGTCCCCGGTTCCTACGAGGCCGATAGTTTCTACCCCGAGTTCGAGGAGGCCGAGTGGCGACTCCTCGAGACCACCGAGTACGACGGGTTCAATCTGGAGGAGTGGGTCCGGGCGGACCGGGACTGACCCGTTCGCACGTCCCGCGAGTGCCGTTCGGGGGACCCCGCCGGTCGACCCGAGGACTCCCGAGTGGGCTGCTCTCCTCACCGTTCACCGTTCACCGCTGCTCACCGCCGCTTACCCCCGTGAGGCGGCCCACTCGGGCCGGAAACTACTACTGGATGGTCCTCGACACCACACAGCATGTCAGAAGTTGCCAGCGATCGGGTCGGGTCCGTCGACGGGCTCGACGTCGTCGTCGACGCCGACGCCCACGTCCGGGAGGGGATCGACGACCTCGTGCCGTACATCGACGAGCGGTACGGGGCGGTCCGGGAGATCGTGGCGGCGACGAAGCGACCGCTAGCGGACATCTACTCGGTGACACACGCGATGCCGTCGTTCCCGTTCGCGGAGAACGTCCACGGCGATACGGACGGCGACGCCATCGCGGGCGGGTACGACCCCGAGGAGAAACTGGCCGAGATGCGGGAGTTCGGCATCGACTACGGCGTGCTCGACCCGACGC
The DNA here is from genome assembly GCA_041642135.1 of Halobacteriales archaeon. Classification (GTDB taxonomy): domain Archaea; phylum Halobacteriota; class Halobacteria; order Halobacteriales; family Haloarculaceae; genus Salinirubellus. Next base: position 2,583 of record JBEPXB010000003.1, read on the forward strand.
TGAACCTCGGGCTCCCCACCGTCGAGAACGCCCAGGTGTCGGTCGCGCTGGCCAACGCCTACAACTCCTGGATCCTCGACGCGTACACCGACGACCACGAGGCGTTCGTCGCAAACGTGCTGGTCTCGCACAAGCGGCCCGCCGAGGCCGCCGAGGAGATCGATCGCCGGGCCGACGAGGACGACGTGGTCGGCGTCCAGATCCCCTCGACGGGCGTGCTCCCGCCACTGGGGGACCCCCGGTACGACCCCATCTACGAGGCCGCCGAGGACAACGGCCTCCCGGTCGTGCTCCACGGGGGGAACCTCGCCACATCCCACGCCTTCCCCACGCAGCGTCAGTGGAACGAGAGCTACACCGAGAACCACGTCATCACGCACCCGTTCGGCCACATGTGGCACGCCTCGACCATGCTCGTCCGCGGCGTCCCCGCCCGGTTTCCGGATCTGGACTTCGTGTTCCAGGAGGCCGGAATCGCGTGGCTCCCCTACTTCGTCTGGCGGATGGACGACCACTACCTCGAACACTCCCACGAGTTCCACCTCGACCGGCTCCCCAGCGAGTACGTCGAGGAGCAGTTCTACGTCACGACCCAGCCGCTCGGCCACACGAAGAACCCGAAACACCTCGCGCGGGCCATCGAACTCGCCGGGCCGGGGAACGTGATGTACGCCTCCGACCTGCCCCACTCGGATTTCGACCCACCGGAGGAGTTGTTCGCCCGTATCGACCGCGAGTTCGACGGGGAGACCGTCCGCGGGATGATGGGCGAGACCGCGGTCGACGTGTTCGACCTCCCGATCCCATGACCGGCCGTCACCGGGTCGCGAGCGTCGAGGAGCTCTCGACCGATGGCGACCGCGTCGTCGGCGATATCGACGGCATCGAGGTGGCCGTCTTCCGTATCGACGGGGACTACTACGCGCTGGCGAACTTCTGTCCCCACCAGGCCGGGCCGCTGTGCGAGGGCAGGCTCGTCGGTCGGATCCGCGGGAGCGACGGCTGGCGACTCGAGTACGACGACGACGAGCGGAACGTCGCCTGCCCGTGGCACGCCTGGACGTTCGACGTCACCACCGGGGAGAACCTCCAGACCGACCGCTACCGCGTCCCGACGTTCGACGTCGAGGTCGAGGACGGCGAGGTGTTCGTCATCAGGTAGTTCCCTGGCTCGACCTGTCCGGCGACCCCTCGTCCGGGGGGAAAGTAGTTGTGGGGAGCCGCATCACAGGCGGTATGAAGTGGAATGTGCTCACCCCGCGGCCGCTCCAGGACGCCGCTCACGAGGTGCTCGACGACTTCGCCGGGGTCACCGTGACGACCGAGTACGAGGACGAGGCGGCGCTCGACGCGGATATCGACCGCTTCGACGCGATCATCGTCAAGTCGCTGTCGCTCCCCCGCGAGCGGCTCGAACGCGCGACGAACCTCAAGATGGTCACCCAGGCGGGCGTCGGGCTCGACCCCGTCGACGTCGGCGCGGCGACCGACCTGGGTATCCTGGTCTGTAACGTCCGGGGCGCGAACACGCGAGCCGTCGCCGAGCACACGCTCGCGATGGTCCTCGCGGTCCGGAAGGGGCTCCGGACTGCCGACGCCGACGTCCGGAACGGCGTGTGGGAGAAACACGGCTACCTCGCGCCCGAACTCGAGGGCGATACCCTGGGAGTGTTCGGCTGTGGCGACATCGGGAGCCTGGTGACGCGACTCGCCGGCGGGTTCGGGATGTACCCCGTCGCCTACGACCCCTACAAGTCGCCGGAGGAGATCCCCGACGGCGTCGAACGGGTCGAGGCTGTCGCCGACCTGTTCGAGGCCAGCGACGTGGTCTGCGTCCACGCGCCGCTGACCGACGAGACGCGGGGTGCCGTCGGCGAGGCGGAGCTCCGGGCGCTCGGCGAGGACGGGATCCTCGTCAACACCGCGCGCGCCGGCGTCGTCGACCAGGACGCCCTCGTCGGGGCCCTGCGGTCCGGGCGGATACACGGCGCCGGGATCGACGTGAGATCGGAAGAGC
>JBEPXB010000004.1:0-1579 GCA_041642135.1 Halobacteriales archaeon
CCGGGATCGACGTGTTCACCGAGGAGCCGGTGCCCGAGGACGACCCGCTCCTCGAGCTGGAGAACGTCCTCCTGACGCCACACAGCGCCGGGTCGACGCGCTCGTCCGTCCCCGCGAAGGACCGGGGCGCGGCCGAGAACGTCCGCGCCGTCTACGAGGGGCAGATCCCGGAGACGACGGTCAACCTCGGAGAGGTGGCCCTGCGGGCGGCGTACCGCGGCGAGATACCCGAACGTGCCCACGACCCGGACCCGTTCTGAACGGCGATCGAGAACCCACACGTGCGGTGCGGCACACTCGTCCCAGCCCCCGAAACACCTGGGGGCTCGCGACGGGAACGCGCCGCCGTCAGAGGGCGCCGAGACAGATGACGACCAGGTTCCACGCGGTCACGAGGACGCCGACGATCGCCAGCCCGAGCGGGACGCCGACCGCGTGTGGCTCCGGGATGGCCTGGGCGACCCCGTAGAACAGTCCGACGGTCACCGCCTTCAGCACGACCATCGCCGCGAGGCCGTACTCCCTGACCACCGGCGCGACGAGCGGCCCCGCCTCGACAACCCCGTGCATCGAGAGCCCGACGTGGGTGGTCACCACGTCGCCGACACAGAAGAACAGGAGCGTCACCCACCAGAGCGTCGTCCGCGTTCCACCGGGCAGTAGCTCCCCCGGTCGTCGGACGGAAGTGAGCAGTCCCTCTAGCGGCCACCCCTCCACGATGCTCATCTACACTACAGGTTCGACCCCACTCACAATAAATCCTATATAAAATTTTGCCTCGAATCGTCGTGTGAACAACCGTCGTCGATGCGGGGGTTCGAGTATCGCCCCGGTCCACGCCGCGCGGTCGAAGCGCCGAACGCGTCGTGTGTTCGCCCTCTGGATCCGTGGCGATGAACTCCCTGCACTCCTCCGTCGTGAGGTTCGTGCGTGTCGATCGAACTACTGTCAGGAACGGCCTGCTGGTGGTGTGGCTCCGTCTCGAATTCGGGTTGCGTGCCTCCCGACTTCGATCCGGACTCACGCGGACGGCGAGACGTAGGTGGATCGAACGATTCGGAGCCGATCCCGAGCAGCCGGATTATCGGGACGGATAGCGTCTGTCGACCGAAACCGAGGGGGAGAACGGGCCGAGAGGGATCTGAACCGGAGCCGCTCGTTCCCGGCGGTCACTCGCGGCAGGGTTCAAATCCTCCGTTGCCGCTCCGCTCGTCACGTCCGTTCCTCGCAGGAGCGGGCCGAGAGGGATTTGAACCCCCGACCGTCTGGTTAAAAGCCAGACGCTCTGCCAGACTGAGCTATCGGCCCTTACCCGAACGAGGGAGCGGTTCCGGGTAAACGTTTACGACTCCCCCGAGCCTCCGCGAGCGCCCGGAAGTTCCGGAACAGCCGCTCGCCGTCCGTCTCCTCGAACGAGTGCGGGCCGTCCTCCCACCCGAAGTCGGCGGCGAGTCGGTCGCGGTGTTCGGCGGTCAGCTCCGGGTGGAACTGGACCGTCCACACCGGCGCCGTGCGGTGACGGGTGGCGAACAGCGAGCCATCGCCGAACTCGGCCGCGACGAGCCCGGCCCGGACTCCA
>JBEPXB010000005.1:0-24969 GCA_041642135.1 Halobacteriales archaeon
ATCCCTCGGTAGCAGGTGGACTACTCGGTCGGGACGCCCGGACGGATACCCCCACCGCCGTCGCCCCGGTCGGTCGAGGCGACGACTTCGACCTCGACCACCGCGTCGACTCCCGAGCCATCGGGTCCCCCCGCGCCCCGCCCCGTGTTGTCGACGAGGAGTTCGTACTCGCCCGCGCCCACCGCGGCGGACACCTCGCCGTCGACCACGTCGGGCATGCTCACTTCCGGCAGGTACTCGAACTGCTCGCCGCGACGGTACCGGGCGGCCGCGTCGGGACGGACGACGAACACGTCCACAGCGGGCCCGTCGCGTTTCACGTCGACCGAGCGGTCGGAGAGGGACGCGCCGACCGTGAGCCATCGCTCGCCCGGCAGCGAGAACTCCCGCGTCCCGTGGCTGCCGGGTGGGATCCGGAGCGTCCCGCTCACCAGTTCCCTCTCCCGGTTCGGCGACGGACTCGCGTCCCCGCCGTCACCCGTACAGCCGGCGACGGCGACGGCCAGTCCCGTCCCGAGCCCACCGAGGACCGCCCGTCTCGACCTCGCACACTCGCCGGGCGTTCGACTCGCGTCCGCGTCCGGCGGTCCGTCCCGTCGGGTGAAACCGGTTGTCGAGACTCGAGTCCGCGTTTGAGTCTGCGGGTACGTCCCACGCCACACCCGGGACGTCCGTAGTACGCCGTCGGCCGACGTCGCGCTGGCGGCCGCTGCTGGCCCTCGACGCGACCGCGAGAACGGAAACCGGAGGCGATGGGTGTGGAGACGGAGGTCGAAGGAGAGCGTACACGAGTCGAAACCTCGCGGGCGTTTATCACCGGGCGCGGTCGATGGGGCGACGAGATGACCTGGTCGGGGCGGCGCGTGAACTACGGCGGGCTCGTCATCGCCGGGGTCGGCTTCTTCCTCACCCGGTTCACGGTCACGCTCGCGGTCTACGAGTCGACGACCCGGTTCTACCTCGCCGGGGTCGTCCCGCTGGTGCTCGGGCTCGGACTCGCGGCGTTCGGCGTCGCGCTCGCGGTGGCCGACGTCGACCCGGGACTGGCCCGGACGACGGCGGCCTGGTGTGTCGCGGGCACGGGCGCGATGCTGGTGCTCGTCGTCCTGACGCTGCTGGGCTCGACGGCCGGCGGGCTCCCCGACCTCGCGACGGTCCGGTCGCAGGCCTACCTCTCGAACTTCCTCATCGGCGGGAGCGTCGGCGGGACGCTGACCGGGCTGTACGCCTCGCGCGACCGCCGACAGCGCGCCGAACTCGGCCACCAGGCGAACCGCCTCGAGGTGCTCAACCGGCTGCTCAGACACGAGGTGCTGAACGCCCTGACGGCCATCCGCGGGTACGCCACGCTCGCCGACGGCGGGGACCGCGAGGCGCGGGCGGTGATCGAGGAGTACTCCGACGCCATCGAGCGGACGATCGAGGAGGTGAAGTACCTGACCCGGAGCGCACGGCTCAGCGAGGGCCGGCACGGGTCGGTCGACCTCGGACGGTGCCTGGAACGGGGCGTCGAGACGATCAGTGAAGCGTACCCCGAGGCGACCGTCTCGGTCGACGCTCCCCGGGAGGGGCCGACCGTGATCGCGAACGCCCGGATCGAACGGGCGTTCACACACCTGCTCGAGAACGCGGTCGTCTACTCGACCGAGGCGGAGCCGACGGTCGAGGTGTCGGTGACGACGCGGGCGAACGCCGTCCGCGTGAGCGTGCGCGACCGCGGTCCCGGGCTCCCCGAGCGCCAGCAGCGGCTCCTGGAGACGGGCGAGGTCACCCGGTACGACGACCCGAGGGCGGGCTACGGGCTGAACGTCGTCCGGCTGCTGGTCGAGAGCTACCGGGGATCGATCGAGACCGACGTTGGGCCCGACGGCAGCACCGTGACGATCGTCCTCCCACGGGCCGAACCGGACGGGCCCGCCCTGCGGTCGTCCAGTACCGGGCTGGCCGGCGTGCGGCCCGACGCCCCGCAGCTGGTCGTCATCCTCGGGGCGGCCGTGGTCGCGGGCGTCGTGTACGGCGCGGTGGCCGAACTGCTCGGCGGGTCGATCGGCGTCATCGGGGTCTTCTACGGCGTCGCGGACCCGCTCGTCGGCTGGATCACCCACGAGTTCCACAGCGTCGTCTTCGGGTTCGGCTTCGCCGGCATCGTCTCGCTCGCGCCCGAGCGTTACCGGAACCACTCTGCGGCCTACGTGGGGATCGGGACCGCGTGGGGGCTCGTCCTCTGGTTCGTCGCCGCCGGTATCGTCTCGGCGGTCTGGTTACGGCTGCTCGGTATTCCCGCCCCGCTTCCGAGCCTCTCGCCGATGCTCCTCGTCACCCACCTCGTCTGGGGAGCCTCGCTCGGCCTGCTCGCCGCGCTGGGGTACGAGCACCTCACGCCACGGCTGGCACGGGTCGGCAAGCGGCGGACCAGGTGAAAGGAGAGCTGACGGGGCCGTCGCCGACGTCCGCGCCGGAGCCACCCGGACCGGCGCCGTTCAGGACCGCCGGAGGAACGACGGGACGCCGGGGGCGAGCAGCAGCCGGGTCCACCGTCCGGAGAGCCACGCGACCGCGTTCAGGACGTTCAGCGAGAGGACGAGCGCGACCACGCCGAGCAGCGAGAACGCGAGCGCCTCCGGGAGAGTGTTGACCTCCCAGGAGGTGAGCCGGACGACGAACGAGACGCCCACGAGGAGTTCGTCCCAGGGGACGTACAGCGAGAGCTCCCGGGTGATCCCGTCGCCGACGAACAACCCGACGCGGGCGCCCGGCGTCCGGTAGAACAGCGGGGTGGCGACGAGCACGCCGGCCGGGATCAGGAGCGTCAGCAGGAGGACGAACGACGCGACGCCGAGCGGGAGCTTCGACGCGAGGAAAGCCACGCCCGTCCAGACGTCGAGGTCGAGCACCAGCCCGCGGACGCGGTCGACGACTCCGTCGCCCTCGCGGAACGCCCACTCGGGCGTCCCGACGTCGACGCCGAGCAGGCGCGTCGCGAGGACCCGCTCGACCGCCACGAGGCCGACGGAGACGAACAGGACCGCGACGAACAGGGGGACACCGACCAGCAGGACCGAGAGGCCGGCGCTCAGCGAGAGCCCGACAGCCAGGAAGACGAAGTAGACCAGGCCGAGCGGGAACGCCAGCGCGAGGTACAGGAGGTTGCCGTACGTCCGGGGGCGGAGCGGCGCGGTGGCGACTGACCGGAGCGTGGGACGAGGGACCGACGACCGGAGGGCGGCGACGACGTCGGACATCCGGGACACCCGTAGCGCGTGTCCACCGGCTGATAAACCCTCCGCGTGGACCACCCTTTTTCATCGGCGGGGAGTACCGTGCGGACGACGCGATGAGTTCGAGGTCGAGCGCCGGGCGCACGGACGACGAGGAACTCTACGCGCTCCTCGACGACGACTACGCCCGGCGCATCCTCGTGGAGACTTACGGGGAGGCCCGCTCGGCGAGGCGCTCGCCGGCGGCGCGCTCGGCGTGCTGGTCACGCTGGTCTCGCTCCACGTCCTCAACGGACTGGCGCGGCTCGGCGGCTTCACCACCGCCGTCCTGCTCGGCGACGGCGGCGACGGCCTCGAAACCGCGTCCGACGACGCATGAGCCGTCCTCCCCGCTCGACGATGACGCCCTCCGACACCCACGACACGATTCCCGAAGGTACCGACGACACCCACGACGCCGATGACGCATCGACGCTCTCGAGACGCCGCCTGCTCGGCGCGGCCGCCGCGGCCGGCGCCGCAGCCCTCGCGGGATGTAGCACCCCGCTCGTGCAGGTCCGTACGGCCACCGACACCGTCGAGCGCGAGTTCGATGTCGGGGCGGTCTCCCGGGTGTGCGTAGACGCCGCTGACGACGTGGTCCTCGAACCCGCCGACGGGGACGCCGTCCGAGTCCGTGCTCGAAAGCGAGCCCACGGGAGCACGGAACTCGACGAACTCGCGCTCCAGTCCCGCGTCGAGGGTGGAACCCTCCACCTCGCCACGCGGAAGCCGAACGTCGTCGGCATCGGCGGCGGTAGTGTCGACCTCGAGGTGTTCCTGCCGGGGTCGGTCGCGGTCGACCGCATCCGGACCGACGACGGTTCGGTCTCGCTCCGGGGCGTCGGCGGCGACGCGACGGTCGACGCGACGACCGGCGACGGGAGCGTCACTGCCGCCGGGCTCGACGCCGTCGACCGACCGACGAGCGACACTCGCCCCACGACCGCGTTCCCGTGTTCGTTCAGCGGGTCGCGCTCGCGAAGTCGACGTCCTCGAAGCCGTCCGGTCGGGAGCCCTCGGTGGCATAGACGTACAGCGCGGTCTTGGCGACCGATCCGAGGGTCGTCCCCAGCAGGTAGGCCGCGAGGACGACCAGGACGCCGACGGCGACGGCGAGGAGGAACCCGAGGCCGGTGCCACCGAGCGCCAGGAAGAGGACGGCGGCGACGGCGAGGCCGACCAGCGTGAACAGGGCGGTGACGATGCCGACGCCGAAGCCGGCCCCCGCAGTCTCGCCCCAGGTCCGCTTGAACGTCCCACCGGACCGTCGGAACATCTCGGAGACGGAGACGTCCTCGAAGACGATCACCGGAACGACGAAGTAGGTGAGGATACCCCAGGCGACGCCGAAGACGGCGGCGACGACCTCGGCGACGGGGCTGTCCTGACCCTCGATCGCCCGCAGGACCACGCCGACGACCGCGGAGACGACCGCCCACGCGAACAGCGTCCCGCGGTTCCGCCAGGCGGCGGCCAGCCCCTCGGAGAGCGTCGGGTCTCGACCGTGGAACACCTCGCGGGCGTTGTACGTCAGCGCGGCCGAGAAGAACGCGGCTATGAACGCCGTCCCGAGGTAGACCACGAACAGGGCGGCGTACAGGAGTGGACCGGGGTCGGCCCCGGTGAGGAGGACCGCACCACCCAGTATCAGCACGAGGTAGACCGTACTGGCGAGGCCGGCTATCGCCGGAAAGACGGTGAGGCTGGGCTCGGCGCGGAGGACGTCGAGGCTGTCCATCGACAGCGCCCAGCCGGTCTTCAGTCGGGCGAGGAATCCCATGTCACCCGCCGGAAACACGTCGAGCCAGCATAAACCCCGCGTCGTAACGGGTACCACGGCCCGGCTCCGGCGCGGTCTCGCCGTCGCCGCGATCCCGGCGCGCGCTCGTCGTCGTCGGTTCGATGCCGCGTGACATCGGAGGATCGGAGGGACCTGCAGCTCCGGTCGGCGGGTCAGCCCTCCCGTGCCACGAGGAGGAACACGGCGGCGAACAGCAGACCGACAGCGGCCGCGTACCAGCCGACGGCGCCGGCGAACAGCGCGGCCGCGGTCCCGCCGCCCGCGAACAGGAGCGCGAAGGCGACCGCGACCGCCCGGACGGCCGGGTTCGGGTCGCGACCCGCCTCGCCGCCGACGTCCGCGACGACGGCGTCGAGCGCCGCCGTCACGTCGTCGAGGGCATCCGTCGGGACGACGATCCGCGAGGGGACGGTCCCGAAGCTCCCGGGCCCGGCCGCCCCGAGCGTGACGAGTGCCAGCGGGCCCATCCGTCGAACGGTGTAGCCGGTCACCCGCGAGAGGTCCCACTCGCGGGGGCCGCTCTCGGCGGTCGCCGTCCCCGGGTCGATGCGCCCGCGCGTCGAGCAGGTCAGGGCGAGGAGTCCGGCGCACGCCCCGCCGAGGAACAGCCCGACCGCGAGGCGGGGGTCGACCCACGCCGACCCCACGAGGCCGAGTGCCCCGACGACGCCCACTGTCACGCGCTCGCGGGCGCGGAGCCGTCGTTCGACCCCGTCGGGATAGAACGTCGGTCGCTGGGCCGGGTCGCGGAGCATCGGCAGGAGGTAGAGCAGCGAGAACGGCCCGCCGACGAGCGCGAGGACGACGACGACCAGCCGTAGCTCGGTGCTCCCGGCGACGAGCGCGAGGAACAGGGCGACCGCGGCACCCGCGAGGACGACGCCGAAGGCGCCGTAGACGGCCGCCGCACCCGCGAGCAGGAGCCAGTAGAGCCACCGCTCGGTCGTCGTATCGTACCGCCACGAGACCGTGGAGGGCATCGACGAGGGTAGAGAGCCGGTCGACAAGAGCGTGTTCCCGCGCGGAAGGGACGGCGGCGACCCGCCCGAACCTCATACGGTCGTGCGTCGTCTTTTACCGGTGCTAACCGACCCCGGATGATCGCCGGTACATCGGTACGCACGACCGTATCAGGCCGTTCTCGACGCCTCTCCTGCCGCCTGGTCCCGGAGTTCACCCCCGCCCATCGAGGCGACGTACCGCACGGCGAGCACCGCCGAGACGAGCACCGGGAGGAAGGTGAAAACGGCCGCGACTGGCGAGACGGTCACCGTCTCCCCGCTCAGGAGGACGAGCGTCGTCGCCGAGATGGAGGCGGCGAGAGTCGCTCCGAGGACCAGCGCGACGCCGGCCAGGACGTACCCCCAGGTGCGCTCCCGGCGGAGCCAGACGCCGGCGACGAGGAGCGAGGGGACGACGACGCCGAGGTCGAGGAGGTGGGAGGCGAGCGCCACTCGGCCGGCCTCCTCGACGATCAACGGGGTCGTCCCCGCGAGGAGGGCGGGGACGATGTCCGCGAGCCAGAGGACCGCGAGGCCGACCGCGATGACGAGGAGCGCGCCGCCGTAGAGGGCGGTCGAGACGCGCCCCTCGAGCACCCGCCGGATCGCCCCGGCGTCGGTCGTCACCAGGCCCCCGACGAAGGTGAACAGCGAGAGCGAGAAGAGAGCGACGTAGCCGAGGAAGAACTCGTTGTACGGGGCCTGCAGGCCGACCGAGGCCCACACGTAGGTCGAGTAGGCGAGACCGCCGAGCCAGACGACGCGGCCACGGAGGGACCCTCGGGTGGCGTACCACAGCCCGACCGCGAGGACCGGGACGCCGACGAGGAGTATCGTCGCGTCCTGGACCTGATAGTACTCTACCCGGGCCGGGTCGGCGCCGTAGTGGCCCGGCCGGAGGAGCCCGAGGAACGTCGAGACGACCGACAGCACGAGGACGGCGACGGTCGCACGGACCTGCCAGCGGCGAGGAGCGGCGGAAGCGGACATGGGTTGTTCACCGGCTTGCTGTAGGACCGCTGTAGTCTTAGCTCTCGGCGGCGGTTCTCCGGCCCCGGGAACGAGCCCCGGAGGACGTACGCCGACGTCGGTCCGGTCCGGTTCTGTCGGTGAAGCCGAACTTCCAGCCCAACCGTAGCACTGGACGGGTTCGCCCCCGAACCGGGATTTATTCCCCCGCGCGTCGACCGGCGGCCATGCACCGGGTCTGCCTGACGTTCGATTTCGACGCGGTCTCGCCGTGGATCCACGTCGACGACGGGGGGAACACCCCCGTCAACCGCTCGCGCGGACTGTTCGGCGCGGAGGTCGGCGCCCCGCGACTGCTCGACCTGCTGGCCGAGCACAGCGTCTCGGCCACGTGGTTCACCCCCGGGCACACGCTCGATAGCTTCCCCGAGGTCGCCGCCCGGATCCACGAAGAGGGACACGGGATCCAGCACCACGGCTGGTCGCACACGCGGCCGGGCGACTACGAGTCCCGAGAGGCCGAGCGGGCCGACCTCGAGCGGGGCATCGAGAGCGTAGAGCGCGTGACCGGGCGCCCGCCGACCGGCTACCGGTCGCCGTCGTGGGATTTCTCGGAGCACACGCCCGAACTCCTCGCCGATCTCGGGTTCGAGTGGGACTCGAGCGCGATGGCCCGCGAGTTCGAACCGTACCGTCTCCACGTCGACGAGGCGCCGGCCGACGGCCCGTACGACCGCGGCCGCGACCTGGATGTGGTCGAGATCCCGGTGTCGTGGCACCGCGACGACTGGCCGGCACTGGGGCACTCGCGGGGGAAGGGCGTCGCCGACGAGGCGGCCGTCTTCCGGGCCTGGCGCGAGAGCTTCGACTGGATGGTCCGGAGGGTCGAGGACGGCGTCTTCGTCCTCACGATGCACCCGCAGGTGATCGGCCACGGCAACCGGATCGAGCGGCTGGAGGAGTTCGTCGAGCACGTCGCGGACACGCCGGACGTCCGGTTCGCGCGGTGTGCCGAGGTGGCCACGGCGTTCCGGGAGCGGTAGCCGCGTTCGGGAGCAGCGCCGCGTCCCGGGAGCGACAGCCTCGCTCGGCGACGGTCAGTCGACCGGGTGACGTTCGGCCGCCTCGCTTCCCACGTACTCGGCGGCACTCTCTGCGGCCACCCGCCCGAAGACGGCGGCGTTCGTCAGTCCCGTTCCGCCGGGGTAGTTCTCGTAGAACAGGCCCCCCGTGGAGTTCCCGGCCGCGAACAGGCCAGGGATGGTTCGATCGGTCGTGTCGAGCACCTCCGCGTCGGGCGTGATGGCGACGCCGCCGAACGCGAACGTCATCCCGCCCGTGACGGGGTAGCCGGTGAACGGCGGTTCGTCGAGCGGGAGCGCCCAGTTTGATTTGGGTGGTTCGATACCCGTCGCACTGTTCCCGTCGAGGACGTTCGGGTCGTACTCGCCCGGGTCCGTATCACACGCCGCGTTGAACGCCTCGACCGTCTCGACCGCTCTCTCCGGTCGCTCGATGTCGAGTCGGCGCACGAGCGACTCGATGCTGTCGGCGGTGATCGGTCGGCCGGGACCCATGTGGGCCACGTCGTCGACGACCTTCGAGTCGACCACGATGAACGCCTCGTGGTAGGGCTGTTCGAAGATGCGGCGGCCGAACTTCGCGTAGGTGTGGGCGCGGGCGTCCTCCCCCTCGTCGACGAACCGCTCGCCGTCGTGGTTGAGGATCAACCCATATTGATAGCCGTCGATGCGGGTGATCCCCCCCTCGACGTCCGGCGACTGGGCGTCGATGATCGCCATGTGGGCGTCGCCCCACTCGCCCTCCGACTTCGCGCCGACGTCCATCGCGGCGTCGATGGCCTCGCCCGTGTTGTACCGGCTCCCGCGGACCTTCATGTTCCCGTAGCCCGGCCCGTAGTACCGCGTGCGGCGCTCCTTGCTCGACCCGTAGTCCCCGGCTGCGAGGATCACCGCGTCGCCCTCGAAGCGCGTCTTCCGCCCCTCGACGCGGGCGTCGACGGCCGTCACGTCGCCCTCGTCGTCGCGGTGGAGGCCGCGGGCCTCGGTGTCGTAGTAGACCGTCCCGCTCGCGGTTTCACCGCTCGCCCCTTCCGAGGCGCTACGCGCCTCGCGCTCCTCGAAGATCTCGACCAGCTCGTCGACCATCTCCTCGCCGTCGAGCCACACTCTGCCCGCAGTGTAGCCGGGATGTGGTGCCCGGTACTCCCACTCGAGGCCGAGGCCGGTCAGCCACTCGAACGTCTCCACGGCACCTTCGGCGACCCGCTCGGCGAGGCCCTCGTCGGCCCGGAACTGGGTCACCTTCATGATGTCCGAGTAGAAGTCGGCGGTCGAGTAATCCTCGACGTTGAACTCGACGTCGAGGTCGATGTCCTCGGTGGGTATACGGAACGACTCCGTGAATCGGGTGTGCCCGCCGCGGTGCTCCTCGGGGGACTTCTCGAGGATCACGGTCGAGAGGCCGAGTTCGGTCGCCCGGACGCCGGCGGAGAGGCCGGCGATGCCACAGCCGACGACGACGAGATCGTACGTCTCCGTCCTCATCGGGCGTTCCTCCGGATGTCGTGTTCCGAGTCGAGTCGCGCCGTCGTGTCCATGCTACCGACGGTCACGGGCGGCGCACAAATAACTGCCTCGTCGGGATCAGGAAGGCCCGCGGGACAGCGGCTCCGTCCGGGGCGGGATTCGAACCGGAGCAAGACGTGCTCACTCGCTTCGCTCGTTGCGCGCGACTTCAGGGCTCGAATCCCTCGTTGGCGTTCTCCGACGCAACGATCGCTCGGCGCCGAGACGCCTCGCTAAGCGGTTGCGTCGGAAGAAGCGCCCGAGGCGGGATTTGAACCCGCGTCACGACCGTGACAGGGTCGTATGATGGGCCACTACACCACCCGGGCACGCATCACCTGCTAACCCGGTTCGAGACTTAAGACTTTCCACATAGTCCACGCCGGCGGGCGTGTTCCCGTGGTGCACGACCGGACGCCCGTTATCCGGACACTCCCCGTAGACGCCCTCGTGCGACGCAGGGACCTCCTCGCGAGCCTCGGACTGGCGGGAGTCGGCGGGCTGGCCGGCTGTCTGGGCTCCGGTAGCGGCTCGCCCCCCGGCTCTCCGAGCCCGACACCCACCCCCACGCCGCGGTCGGTGACCACCGGGTTCGGGGACGTCGACCTCCCGGTAAACGGCTCGGAGATCGAGACGCGGCTCCCGAAGGACGGCATCCCAGCGATCACCGAACCCGCGTTCGGCGAGGACTGGAAGGACTGGTCGGCGGTCCCGGAGGAACGCCGGCTCGACTCCCCTCCCGCGCTCGTCGACGAGGCGCCCGTGGTGGGAGTAGAGCGCGACGGCGAGGCCCGCGCGTACCCCCTGCGGATCCTCGACTGGCACGAGGTCGTGAACGACGTCTTCGGGGGTCCCTTGCTGGTCACATACTGCCCGCTCTGTGGGAGCGCGGTGGTCGCCGTCCGGGAGGTCCGCGGCGAGGAGACGACGTTCGGCGTCTCCGGCAAACTCTGGCGGAACGACCTCGTCCTCTACGACGACGCGACGGGGTCGCTGTGGTCACAGCTGCTGGCGACGGCCATCCAGGGACCGGCCACGGGCGAGACGCTCGAGCTCCTGCCGTCGTCGCTGTCGACCTGGGGGGAGTGGCGCGAGTCCCATCCCGACACCCTCGTCCTCCTCCCACCGCCGGGCTCGGGGACCGTCGCGGACCGGGAGTCGAACTTCGACTACGCCGACTCGAAGTACAACTACGAGGGGGAGGCGCAGGTCGTGGGCTACGATGCGGCAGCGAGTTACACGCTCGTCGTCGGGGTCGTCCACGGCGGGGAGGCGGTGGCCTACCCGTTCGAGGCGGTCCGGGAGGCGGGCGTAGTGAACGACCGCGTCGGCGGATTGCCAGTAGTCGTCGCGGCGACCCCCGGCGGGTCACTGGTGGCCTACGAGCGGACCGTCGACGGGGAGACGCTCCGCTTCGCAGTCGCGGACGGCCGGCACCTCCGGGCCGGCGGGTCCCGCTGGGAGCGAACGACCGGCCGGGCCGTCGACGGCCCCCACGAGGGGGAGCGGCTGTCGCCGGCGAACGAGCGGTCGCCGCTGTTCCGCCGCGCGTGGGAGGACTTCCACCCCGAATCGCGGGTCTGGAGCCCCTCGGGGTAGCGAGCGCCGTGTGAAGCGCCGTCACGTTTTTTATGTATCCCGTCCACAGGTGAGGTGTGCGAGCGGTCGTGGCCCGGACGGGCCGGGTAGCGGTAGCATTCGCCGTCTGATTTAGTAACTCTTATCCGGGCCCCCGGACAAGCACGCTGTAGTATCTCGTGACCGTTTCTTCAACAAAAACATGGTAGACGTAAGCCAACACGAACTCGTCCCGGAGCACACGCTCCTCGACGAGTCGGAGGTCGAGGCGGTGCTCGCCGAGTACGACATCGAGCGTACGGACCTGCCGAAGCTCAAGCGGCTGGACCCGGCCGCGCCGGACGGGGCGGAGGCGGGCGACGTCGTGAAGATCGTCCGCGACTCCCGGACGACCGACCGAGCGGTGGTGTATCGACTGGTGATCGACTGATGGACCGGGAGGACCGACGCGCCATCTCGCGGGGGTACTTCTCCCGCGAGCGACTGGCCGAACACCACTTCCGGTCGTTCAACGCGTTCCTCGGGCGGGGGATGCAGGAGGTCGTCGACGAGAAGGAGACCATCGACACCGACATCGGCGACAAGGAGGGTCAGGAGCCGGTGTGGGTCGAACTCGGCGACGTTCGCATTACGACACCGCGCGTGCGCGAGGCCGACGGCTCCGAGGAGCTTCTCTACCCGCAGGAGGCCCGGCTCCGGAACATCACCTACTCCGCGCCGGTGTTCATGGAGATGACGATCATGCGCGGCGGCGAGGAGGAGGAGGTCCACGTCGTCGACCAGTCCGAGACGAAGGTCGGTCGGATGCCGATCATGATCGGTTCGGACAAGTGTAACATCGCGGAGTTCACCGACGACGAACTCATCGAGATCGGCGAGGACCCCGCCGACCCCGGTGGATACTTCATCGTCAACGGCTCCGAGCGGGTGCTGATGACCAGCGAGGACCTCGCGCCGAACAAGATCCTCGCCGAGTACGACACCAAGTACGGCGACGAGATCCAGGTCGCCAAGACGTTCAGCCAGCGCCGTGGCTACCGGGCGCTCGTCCTGTGCGAGCGGACCCGCGACGGCCTGCTCGAGGTGTCGTTCCCCTCGGTCTCGGGCTCGATCAACTTCGTGACACTCGTCCGGGCGCTCGGGCTCGAATCGGACGAGGAGATCGTCCACCGGGTCTCCGACGACCCGGAGGTCGTGAAGTTCATGCTGGAGAACTTAGAGGCCGCGGAGGTCCAGACGACCCACGAGGCCATCGAGACGCTCGGCAAGCGGGTCGCCAGCGGCCAGGGGAAGAACTACCAGCTCAAGCGGGCGAACTACGTCATCGACCGCTACCTCCTGCCACACCTCCACGAGGAGGGCGTCGACGAGGAGGAGGTCCGCATCAACAAGTCGTACTACCTCTGCCGGATGGCCGAGGCGTGCTTCGAGCTCGCGCTCGGCCGGCGCGAGGCCGACGACAAGGACCACTACGCCAACAAGCGCCTGAAGGTCTCCGGCGACCTGATGAGGGACCTGTTCCGGACGGCGCTGAACAAGCTCTCCCGGGACGTGAAGTACCAGTTAGAGCGGGCGAACATGCGCAACCGCAAGCTCTCGGTGAACACGGTGGTCCGCTCGGACGTGCTGACCGAGCGGCTCGAACACCCCATCGCCACCGGGAACTGGGTCGGCGGCCGTTCCGGGGTCTCGCAGCTGGTCGACCGCACCGACTACATGGGCGTCCTGAGCCACCTCCGCCGGCTGCGCTCGCCGCTCTCGCGGAGCCAGCCGCACTTCGAGGCCCGCGACCTCCACGCCACCCAGTGGGGTCGCATCTGCCCCTCCGAGACGCCGGAGGGGCCGAACTGCGGCCTGGTGAAGAACTTCGCGCAGGCGATGGAGCTCTCACAGAACGTCGAGGACGACCGCGAACTGAAGCGGGAACTCGCGAACATGGGGGTCGAGGGCATCCCCGGCATCGAGACGCCACAGCAGCCCGCGGACGACTGATATGAGTCAGGGACGACAACGCGAAGCGAAGGTCTACGTCAACGGCAGCCTCGTGGGCACCCATCCGGACCCCCACCGGCTCGCCGAGGACATCCGCACAGCCCGCCGCCGCGGCGAAGTGAGCCCGATGGTCAACGTCTCGGTGCGGGACCGCACCGACGAGGTCATCGTCAACGCCGACGCCGGGCGCGCCCGGCGGCCCCTGCTAGTGGTCGAGGACGGCGAGACGCTCGTCTCGGACGAGGAGGTCGAGGCCGTCCGTGCTGGCGAACTCGAGTTCGAGGACCTCGTCGAACGGGGCCACATCGAGTTCATCGACGCCGAGGAGGAGGAGGACATCTACGTCGCCGTCGAGGAGGAGGAGCTCACCCCCGACCACACCCACCTCGAGATCGACCCGCAGCTCATCTTCGGCATCGGCGCCGGGATGATCCCCTACCCCGAGCACAACGCCAGCCCCCGCATCACGATGGGGTCGGGGATGATCAAGCAGTCGCTCGGGCTGCCGGCGGCGAACTACCGCATCCGGCCGGACACGCGACAGCACCTCCTGCACTACCCACAGCTCTCGATGGTCAAGACCCAGACCACCGAGCAGATCGGCTACGACGACCGCCCCGCGGCACAGAACTTCGTCGTCGCGGTCATGTCCTACGAGGGGTTCAACATCGAGGACGCGCTCGTGCTCAACAAGGGGTCGGTCGACCGGGCGCTGGCCCGCTCGCACTTCTTCCGGACGTACGAGGGCGAGGAACGGCGCTACCCCGGTGGGCAGGAGGACCGCTTCGAGATGCCCGACGACGACGTCCGCGGTGCCCGCGGCGAGGAGGCCTACACCCACCTCGACGAGGACGGACTGGTCAACCCCGAGACGCGGGTCGGCGAGAACGACGTCCTCCTCGGAAAGACCTCCCCGCCGCGGTTCCTGGAGGAGCCCGACGACATGGGCGGGCTCAGTCCTCAAAAACGCCGCGAGACGAGCGTGACGATGCGCTCGGGCGAGTCGGGCGTCGTCGACACGGTGACGCTGATGGAGGGCGAGGACGGCTCGAAGCTCTCGAAGGTCTCCGTGCGCGACGAGCGCATCCCCGAACTCGGGGACAAGTTCGCCTCCCGGCACGGCCAGAAGGGGGTCGTCGGCCACATCGCCCCCCAGGAGGACATGCCGTTCACCGAGCAAGGGGTCGTGCCGGACCTCATCCTCAACCCGCACGCGCTCCCCTCGCGGATGACGGTGGGCCACGTCCTCGAGATGCTCGGCGGTAAGGTGGGGTCGCTCGAGGGTCGGCGCGTCGACGGCACCGCCTTCACCGGCGAGGACGAGGCCGACCTCCGGGACGCCCTGGAGGAGCACGGATTCAAGGACTCCGGGAAGGAGACGATGTACTCCGGGATCACCGGCGAGAAGGTCGAGGCGGAGATCTTCGTCGGGACCATCTTCTACCAGAAGCTCTACCACATGGTCTCGAACAAGATCCACGCTCGCTCACGCGGCCCGGTGCAGGTACTCACGCGCCAGCCCACGGAGGGCCGCGCCCGCGAGGGCGGCCTCCGGGTCGGCGAGATGGAGCGCGACGTGCTCATCGGGCACGGCGCGGCGATGGCCCTCAAAGAGCGGTTACTCGACGAGTCCGACCGCGAGTTCATCCACGTCTGCGGGCAGTGCGGGATGACCGCCGTCGAGAACGTCGAACAACGGCGGGTCTACTGTCCGAACTGCGGGGAGGAGACGGACGTCCACGAGGTCGAGATGTCCTACGCGTTCAAACTCCTCTTGGACGAGATGAAGGCGCTCGGTATCGCCCCCAGGATCGACCTCGAGGACGCAGTTTAGAGTCATGGCAGGACAATCACCCAAGGAGATCGGCGCCATCAGCTTCGGGCTGATGGACCCCGAGGAGTACCGCGAGATGAGCGCGACGAAGGTCATCACGGCCGACACCTACGACGACGACGGCTTCCCCATCGACATGGGGCTGATGGACCCGCGGCTGGGCGTGATCGACCCCGGGCTCGAGTGCAAGACCTGCGGGAAGCACTCGGGGTCGTGTAACGGCCACTTCGGCCACATCGAACTCGCCGCGCCCGTCATCCACGTCGGGTTCGCGAAGCTCATCCGGCGGCTGCTTCGTGGTACGTGCCGGGAGTGCTCGCGGCTCTGTCTCACCGACGACGAGAAGATGGAGTTCCGCGACCGGCTCACCCGGACCCGCCAGCTCGGCGAGGACCTCGGGGACGTCACCAAGGCGGCCATCCGGCAGGCCCGCAAGAAGGACCGCTGTCCCCACTGCGGCGCCAAGCAGTACGACATCAACCACGAGAAGCCCACCACCTACTACGAGGTCCAGGAGGTGCTGGCCGCGGAGTACTCGAACACCATCGTCGCGGCGATGGAGGGCCGCCCGGTCGGCGACGAGGACGAGGAGGACGCCGAGGACCGCGAACCGATCGCGCCCACCGACCTCGCCGAGCAGACCGGCATCGACCTCTCCCGGATCCAGGAGATCATGGCCGGGGACTTCCGGCCCGCCAAGGACGACCGGCAGGCCCTCGAGAAGGCCCTCGACGTCGACCTGACCGAGGAGGACATGAACAAGCTGATGCCGAGCGACATCCGGGACTGGTTCGAGGACATCCCGGACGAGGACATCGAGACCCTGGGTATCAGTTCCGAGAAGTCCCGGCCGGAGTGGATGATACTCACCGTCCTGCCGGTGCCACCCGTAACTGCTCGGCCGTCGATCACGCTCGACAACGGCCAGCGCTCCGAGGACGACCTCACGCACAAGCTCGTCGACATCATCCGCATCAACCAGCGGTTCATGGAGAACCGCGAGGCCGGCGCGCCCCAGCTGATCATCGAGGACCTCTGGGAGCTCCTGCAGTACCACGTCACGACGTTCATGGACAACGAGATCTCGGGCACCCCGCCGGCACGCCACCGTTCGGGCCGGCCACTCAAGACCCTCTCCCAGCGGCTCAAGGGCAAGGAGGGCCGGTTCCGGGGGTCGCTCTCGGGCAAGCGGGTGAACTTCTCTGCACGTACGGTGATCTCGCCGGACCCCACCCTCTCGCTCAACGAGGTCGGGGTCCCCGACCGGGTCGCGACGGAGATGACCCAGACGATGATCGTCAACGAGCGGAACTTAGAGAACGCCCGCCGGTACGTCCGCTCGGGGCCCGAGCATCACCCCGGCGCGAACTACGTCCGCCGGCCGGACGGCCGCCGGCTGAAGGTGACCGAGAAGAACTGCGAGGAGCTCTCGGAGAAGGTCGAGCCCGGCTGGGAGGTCGCTCGCCACCTCATCGACGGCGACATCGTGATCTTCAACCGCCAGCCGTCGCTCCACCGGATGTCCATCATGGCCCACGAGGTGGTCGTGATGCCGTACAAGACGTTCCGGCTCAATACGGTGGTTTGCCCGCCGTACAACGCCGACTTCGACGGCGACGAGATGAACATGCACGCGCTGCAGAACGAGGAGGCCCGCGCGGAGGCCCGCGTGCTGATGCGGGTGCAGGAGCAGATCCTGAGTCCGAGATTCGGCGAGAACATCATCGGCGCCATCCAGGACCACATCTCCGGGACGTACCTGCTGACCCACGAGAACCCGCAGTTCAACGAGACGCAGGCGCTCGACCTCCTGCGGGCGACGAGCATCGACGAACTGCCCGAGCCGGACGGCGTCGACGATGACGGCCTCGAGTATTGGACCGGTCGGACCATCTTCTCCGAACTCCTCCCCGACGGGCTCGATCTGGAGTTCACCTCCGAGGCGGGCGACACCGTCGTCATCGAGGACGGCGAACTGGTCGAGGGTACCATCGACGAGGGTGCGGTGGGCGCCTTCGGCGGCGAGGTCGTCGACAGCATCTGCAAGCTCTACTCGAACACGCGCGCCCGCCAGTTCATCAACGAGGTGGCGACGCTGGCGATGCGCTCGATCATGCACTTCGGGTTCTCGATCGGGATCGACGACGAGTCGATCGAGCCCGAAGCCGAGGAACAGATCGACGAGGCCATCGGACAGGCCTACGAGCGGGTCGAGAAGCTCATCGACACGTACGAGGCGGGCGAGCTCGAGTCGCTCCCCGGTCGGACGGTCGACGAGACCCTGGAGATGAAGATCATGCAGGCGCTCGGGAAGGCCCGCGACTCCGCGGGCGACATCGCCGAGGACCACTTCTCCGAGGACAACCCGGCCGTCGTGATGGCCCAGTCCGGGGCCCGCGGGTCGATGCTGAACCTCACGCAGATGGCCGGGTGCGTCGGCCAGCAGGCCGTCCGGGGCGAGCGGATCAACCGCGGCTACGAGGATCGCACGCTCAGCCACTACAAGCCGAACGACCTGAGCGCCGACGCCCACGGCTTCGTGGAGAACTCCTACCGCAACGGGCTCACCCCGCGGGAGTTCTTCTTCCACGCGATGGGCGGCCGCGAGGGGCTCGTGGACACGGCCGTCCGGACCTCCAAGTCCGGCTACCTCCAGCGCCGGCTGATCAACGCGCTCTCGGAACTGGAGACCCAGTACGACGGCACCGTCCGCGATACGAGCGACACGATCGTCCAGTTCGAGTTCGGCGAGGACGGCACCTCGCCGGTGCAGGTCTCCTCGAAGGCCGACGGGCCGGCCGTCGACGTCGAGGCCATCGCCGACCGCATCCTCGAGGAGGAGTTCGAGGACGAATCCGAGCGGGCGTCGTTCCTCGACCGGAAGGAACTGGAGACCAACCTCTCGGAGCACATGGACTCCTGGAAGTCCGTCTCCGCGCCGACCACGGAGGTGGAGTCCGATGACTGACGCCGAGATCGAGTCGATCGTCGAGGGGACCGACCTCCCCCGGCGACTCAAGGAGGAGGTCCTGGCGACCATCGAGGCCCGTGACGGCGTCACCGTCGAGCAGGCCGCCGACATCGCGAAGGCCGTCGAGTCGAAGTACCTCGACACGCGGGTCGACCCGCTCGACCCCGTCGGGACCGTGAGCGCACAGTCCATCGGCGAGCCCGGAACCCAGATGTCGGTTCCGGCCGACGAGCGCGTTCTGATCCGCAGGGATGGAGAGACGGACGTGACTGAGATCGGGCCGCTCGTCGATTCGTTGATGGAGGGACGAGAGACGCGGTCGTTCGACGGCCACGAGGTCGCGCTCGCACCGGAAGGAATCGAGGTTCCGAGCCTCGACCGCGACGAACGGGTTCGATGGAAACCCGTCGAGGAAGTGAGCCGCCACGAGACGCCCGAGGAACTCCTCCGGTTCGACCTCGAGTCCGGACGGACCGTCCGGGCGACAAAGGCTCACTCGTTCGTGACCCGCCGGGACAACGAGGTCGTCCCCGTCTCCGGCGAGGACCTCGAATCCGGGGACTGGCTCCCGATCGTCGGTACGTTCGACGTGGAGGACGGAGACGAGTCCGTCGACCTCCGCGAGTATCTCCCTACAAGCGACTACTGGTACACGTCGACGCTCGCCGACGGTGGTACGGCGGCACACCCAGCGGGTATCGAACAGGTCGAGAACAAACGCACTGCGGTCCACGAGGGCGATCTCGACCCTGCCTCCGTCTACCCCAAGCAGGGGACGGTCGGTCTACCCGAGCGGTTCCCGCTCGACAGCGGGACCGGGTTCTTCATCGGCGCGTGGCTCGCCGAGGGCCACGCGACGGACCACTACGTCTCGGTGTCGAACACCGACCCGGCGTTCCAGGCATGTGTCCGACGGTTCGCCGAACGGTTCGACCTCTCGGTGAACGAGTACGCCAGCGACGGGGAGTACGGCGACAGCTACGACGTCCGGATCAACGGGACGGTGCTGGCCGACTTCCTCCGCACGACGTGCATCGAGGACGGCGAGAAAACCGTCCCCGGGTTCGCGTTCGGCGCGACCGAATCGTTCGTCGGCGGCCTGCTCCGCGGTTACTTCAGCGGCGACGGCAACGTCGGATCGAACTCGGTCCGTTCGACCTCTACCAGTAGTCGCCTGACTGCCGGCGTAGCGCTCTTGCTGGCGCGTGCGGGCGTATACACGACCCTCGGCGAGCAGGACACCTCGCGAACCCTCCGAGTCCCGTCGAAGTTCGTCCCGCGGTTCGCGGAGCAGGTCGGGATGGTCGGCGAGCGTGGCGAGCAGCTTGATGCGCTCGCTGCCGAAGTCGACCCGGACGGTCCGGATGTGACTGATCAGGTTCCGAACTTCGGCGAGGCGCTCCGTGAGGTCGCGAACGAGGCCGGCATCCCGAGCCGACAGGTCAACGCCGCGTCGAACCGACAACGGATCGGTCGAAACCGGCTCTCACGACTGGTCGACGAGGCGGAAGCTGCCGACGTCGACACGCCCGAACTGGACGCGCTCCGGAGGGCTGTCGAGGGTGACGTCGTTTGGGACCGAATCGAATCCATCGAGACGGTCACCAGCGACCACGACTACGTCTACGACTTCTCCGTCGCGGGGCTGGAGACGTTCACCACGGCCGAGGGCGTCGTCACCCACAACACGATGAACACGTTCCACTACGCGGGCGTCGCGGAGATCGACGTCACGCAGGGGCTCCCGCGGCTGATCGAGCTCGTGGACGCCCGGAAGACCCCGGACACGCCGATGATGACGGTCCACCTC
The DNA here is from genome assembly GCA_041642135.1 of Halobacteriales archaeon. Lineage (GTDB taxonomy): Archaea > Halobacteriota > Halobacteria > Halobacteriales > Haloarculaceae > Salinirubellus. The sequence goes on from JBEPXB010000005.1 coordinate 19,805, forward strand.
GAGGGCGAGTACGCGACCGAGCGCGAGCGCGCCCACGAGGTCGTCTGGAACATCGAGGCGACGCGCGTGCTCGCACTGGGGAACGTCTCGACGAACGTCGCGGACATGACCGTCAGCGTCGACCTGAACGAGGAGACGCTCCGCGAGCGGTGGCCCACCGCCGACTCGCTCTCGGAGGTGGTCGCGGAGATCGCGGGCACCATCGAGTCCAAACTCGGCGTCGACACCGTCACGCCCGAGCCGACGATCATCGAGTTCGGCCCGCCCGAGCCGTCGTACCGCGACCTCCTCCAGCTGGTCGAGGAGCTCCGGGACATCGTGTTCAAGGGCATCGAGGACGTCTCGCGCGTCGTCATCCGCAAGGAGGAGACCGAGAGCAGCGAGGAGTTCGTCCTCTATACGGAGGGGAGCGACTTCAAGGCGGCGCTCGAGGTGGAGGGGGTCGACGCCTCGCGGACGACGTGCAACAACATCCACGAGATCCACCGGGAGCTCGGCATCGAGGCGGCCCGCGAGCGGATCATCGAGGAGACGATGAACACCCTGGAGGAGCAGGGGCTCGACGACGTGAACATCCGGCACCTGATGCTCGTCGCGGACATCATGACCAACCGTGGCGAGATCGAGTCCATCGGCCGGCACGGCATCTCCGGGAACAAGGAGTCCGTGCTCGCACGGGCGGCGTTCGAGGTGACCGTCAACCACCTGCTCGACGCCGCGATCCACGGCGAGATCGACGACCTCAACGGCGTGACGGAGAACGTCATCGTCGGCAAGCCGATCAAGCTCGGAACGGGCGACGTGGACCTGCGGATGGGCGCGCGCCGCCAGCCCGGCGAACCGAAGCCCGACCCCGAGAGCGCCGACGACTGATACGGTCGTGGGTACCGATGTACCGGCGATCACCCGGCCGGGTCGGTTAGCGCCGGTAAAAGACGACGCACGACCGTATGAGCCACCGACCATCGGTAGCTCGGGAACGGCCCGAACCGGCGGTTCGAACCGGACGCAAGCGTTAAACTGACTGCCCGCTTGATATCCGGAACGGTAGCGACGTATGACGAACGTGGTGTGTTCCCCGACGAGGACCACGCATGGGGAAAGTCGAGTGTGAAGGCTGTGGGCGGTTCAGTATCGAGAAGTCCGGCGGTCTCGCGGCGAGCGAGAAGCGGTGTCCGGAGTGCGGTCACGTTCAACTCGCGTAGGCACGTGATCGGGAACCCCAGGAGGCCGACGACGTGGGCATGATCCGTCTCTCCGACGAGGCCCGCCAGTACATCGCCCTCTTCGAGGACGCCACCGACGTGGCGGCCCGGGACTGCATCGTGGACGAGGAGTTCGACCGCGTGGTCTTTCTCGTCCCCGCGGGGGAGATGGGCAAGGCCATCGGTCCGGGTGGGCGGCGGGTGAAGCGCCTCGAGCGGCAGGTCGGCCGCTCGGTCGAGCTCGTCGAGGACGCCGACCGGCCGGAGGACTTCGTGGCGAACGCGCTGGCCCCCGCGGCGGTCTACAACGTCACCGTGAGCGAGAACGACACGACCGTCGCCTACGCCGAGGTCGACAGCCAGGACACCGGGGTCGCCATCGGGGCCGACGGGCGGAACATCCGGCTGGCCCGCGAACTCGCCCGGCGGCACTTCGACATCGACGACGTCGAACTGACCTGACCGGGAGCCGCGAGTCCCAGCGTAGCGATGCGTGAGTACCGACGCCGCCCGGAGTGCCGCGACGGTCGGTCCCTACTGGCGCCGCCCGGAGTGCCGCGACGGTCGGTCCCTACTGGCGCCGCCGGATCTGCGCGATCAGGTCGCCGACGACCCCCACGAGGATGACGACCAGCATCAGCCCCCCGGTGCTGTAGAGCATCCCCACGAGGACGCCGGTGAAGGAGTTCTCCGCGAGGGTCTGGGCGGCGAGAAAGCCCAGGGCGATGAGCCCGACGGCGACGACGGCGATCTTGAGGACGAAACTGCTGACGGTGATCTCGACCCCGCCGCCGGCTTCGTTCGCGGCCATACCGGGCAGGTTCCTCGCGGACAGTCTTAAACGACACGAGGACCGACGACCCGGGCGAGGACCGTTCGCGGGGCCGTCATACGGTCGTGCGTACCGATGTACCGGCGATCACCCGGACGGGGTCGGTTGGCGCCGGTAAAAGACTACGCACGACCGTATCAGACGCCGACCCAAGCGTACCGTCCTCGCACCTGCGGGACGGGACGCGCTGACGGCGCGCACACCACCGGACGGTCGTGAGACGCCGTGGCGGGCGAATACGGGCCGGACGGGGGGATCCGAAAAGGGACGCTTAAGTAGCTCCGTCGGGAAGGGAACGACACTATGGCGAACGGCAAATACGCCGCGCGGAAACTCAAGAAGGACCGCCAGAAACACCGGTGGTCCGACTCGGATTACGCGCGACGCGCCCGCGGGCTCGGCAAGAAGTCCGACCCGCTCGAGGGCGCCCCCCAGGGTCGTGGTATCGTACTGGAGAAGGTCGGCATCGAGGCCAAGCAGCCCAACTCGGCCATCCGGAAGTGCGTGCGGGTCCAGCTCATCAAGAACGGCAAGCAGGTCACCGCGTTCGCGCCCGGCGACGGCGCCATCTCGTTCATCGACGAGCACGACGAAGTGACCATCGCCGGCATCGGCGGCGCGAAGGGCCGCGCGATGGGCGACCTCTCCGGTGTCAACTACAAGGTCGAGAAGGTGAACGGCGTCTCCCTGATCGAACTCGTCCGCGGGAACGCGGAGAAGCCCGTCCGATGAGCGAGTCCGAACCCGACGCCGAGCCCGAGGCCGACACCGACGCCCCCGAGCCGGACGCCCCCGTCGACGAGGAGGAGGCGACCGAGCGGGCGCTCCTCTTCGGGGTCTGGGACGTCTCCGAGATCGAGTACCGCGACCCCTCCACGAAGCGGTACATCACGGTCACGCCGGTCGCACACACGATGGGCCGCCACGCCGACAAGCAGTTCAAGAAGTCCGAGATCTCCATCGTCGAGCGGCTCATCAACCGGCTGATGCAGACCGACGAGAACACGGGCAAGAAACAGCTCGCGACCCGCATCGTCCGCGACGCCTTCGAGATCGTCCACGAGCGGACCGAGGAGAACCCCGTGCAGGTACTCGTCCGCGCCGTCGAGAACAGCGGCCCGCGCGAGGAGACCGTCCGCCTGAAGTACGGTGGCATCTCCGTCCCGAAGGCCGTCGATGTCGCGCCCCAGCGCCGGGTCGACCAGGCGCTCGGGTTCATCGCCAAGGGCACCCACTCCGCGTCGCACAAGACGACGACCAGCGCGGCCGAGGCGCTCGCCCGCCAGCTGATCGGCGCCGCGAACTACGACCTCCAGACGTACGCCATCTCCCAGAAGGAGGAGAAGGAACGCGTCGCCGCCGCTGCGCGGTAACATTCGACGTCTCTCCGCTCTGCTCGACCCGGCGACCGTTCCTCTGTGTCTCGGGGTTTCCTCTCCGTCGCATCTCGAAGCTCCGGCTCTCCCGCCCGTCGACCCGACCGGCTCCGTCCCGGTGTTGTGCCGGATCCGACGAGCGAGCGCCTCGTACCGTCCGGACCTCCCGCGGATACCGATACCGGGAGCCCGCGGACACTGACCTCCGCCCCTTCGCTCGCGCGCATATCGCTTTTCCCTCGGCCGATCCGAGCGTCGGTGTGGAACGCTCGGAGTCACTGCTCCGCGAGGCCGGCAACCGAAGCGAGTACCTCCGCCCGCGGGAGTTCGTCGCGCTCGCCGAACGGTACGCCGAGGGGACCACCGCGGGCGCGGACCCGGGCGTCCCCCGCGAGTGGCTGCTCGCGCACGTCGAAGCCCTCGCCGGGGAGAGCCACGTCGACGCGGAGTCGTTCCGGTCGAGTCCGTCCGAGGTGACGACCGACGCCGAGACGTGGACCGACGACCGCGCGGTCTACGAGGTCGGCGAGGGCCGGTTGAGCGCCTACCCGCCGGCCTGGCACGAGGCTCTCGAGGACTGCCGGGCCGACGGTCGACTGATAGAGGACGCCGACCAGCACCCCGAGGCGAACGTCTACCTGCCGCACTCTGAACACGAACGGGACGCCAGCCCGGAGTGAACCGGGTCGGACTCGTCGGGTCCGGAGCGCCCGCCGGTCGGCCACCTCACCCCACTAGATCCCCGTCGAGGTCGATCACCACCAGCCGGATCTCGCCGGCGGCGACCTCGCGCAACCGCCCGTGGGTCGGCCGGCCCTCGCCGGCGAGACGGACGCCGAGTCGCCTCGCGTACCGGCGGCCGCGACGGTCGATGGCCTCCGCGAGGTAGTCGGTCACCTCGTCGGGGTCGTCCACGAGCCGGGCGTGCCCCCGTCGACGTTCACCGCGGAGGACCACCTCGACGGTCGCGCCGCCCCGGACGTTCCGCCACCAGTTCGTGTGGTGGGTCGTGACGAACAGCCGGTCGCCGCGGCGCTCGTAGCCGACGGGGAAGGTGTACTCGGTCCCGGTCCGACGCCCGGTGACGGTCAGCAGGAGGAGCGCATCGGAGACGAGACCGTGGAGCGGCGAGCGGAGCAGTCCTCTCAGGACCGGGTTCGCGACCCGGAGCAGGGTCTCCGGCGGTCGGTCGACGAGTTCGACCCCGGGGGTCGGGACGGCCTCGCCGTCGCGCGACCAGACGGCCCGGCGGTCCGCGACGTACTCGGCGAGCGAGCGGGGCTCCCGCCCGAGTACCTCGCGAACGTCGTCGGTCACGCGCCCGGAGAGCCCGAGCCGGGCGGCGGTGTAGAGGCCGCACTCGACGGCGACGCGAGCAGCGGGCGTCCCCTCCCGTCTGCGGCGCCACGCGTACCGGACGAGCCCGGGTCGGGTGTAGCGGACCTCGTAGTCCAGTTCCGCGGAGAGGGCGACCGCGACGTCGTGGAACGAGACGGCCCGCGGTCCGGTGAGGTCGTAGGCCCGACCCTCGTGACCCCCGAGGAGCGCCTCCGCGGCGACCGCCGCCACGTCGCGGGCGTCGACCATCCCCATCCTGCCCTCACCGGCGGGGACCGCGAGTTCGTCCCGGCGTATCTCGGCCGCGTGGACGGTTTCGAGGTTCTGGAGGAAGTACGCCGCCCTGAGGAACGTCCGGTCGAGCGGCGAGTTCTCGAGTCGCCGCTCGAGACGGCGGTGCGGGAGGAACGGGGC
>JBEPXB010000006.1:0-21659 GCA_041642135.1 Halobacteriales archaeon
GCTCGACGACCTCGTAGAGCGGTTCGCACAGAAGGCGATGCGGGCCGGGGGCTGATGGCGAGGGGCGACCCGCTCGACGGGCAGGTACTGCTGCTCGCGGCCGCGAAGGCGAGCGTCGCACCGGAGCGCCTGCCCGGACTGGTCGACCGCGCACAGGCCCACCTCGGGCCCAGGCTGGAGGAGTACCGCCGGACCTACGAGTGCGTCGCCGAGGAGGACGACCGGGCGGTGTTCCTCGTCGAGCGGGGCCACTGGGCGGAGGTGGGCCGCGAACTGGGACTCGACGAGCGGGAGGTCGACGCGCTCCGGCGGGCGCACGAGGAACAGCTCCGGCGGACGGGGACGGTCGGCGACCGCCGGGAGGAGTTCGAGTCCGCCCTCGACATCCGCGAGGCGGTCGTCGTGGGCACGTAGTCGGCGTGGCTGCTCTCGCGATGGGACCCGACACCGTGGCTGTGGCTCACGCCCGGGAAACGGCGTCGAAAGAAACGGCGTGAGTCGGGGGACCGCCCTCAGTCGTCGGCTGGCGCCGCCGAGTCGCCGCGCGAGACGCCGGTGCCGGGGCCGATGTCGATACCGAGTTCGTCGAGGCGCTCGTCGGGGACGACGCCGTCGATCCAGCCGCGGCGCTCGTAGTACTCGTCGAGCATCGGGTCGAGTTCGCAGACCTCGCCCTCGCTCGCACCCTGACCGGGCATGCTCCCCTCCCCATCGAGGAAGCGGGCCGGCAGGGAGTCGTCCGCACGGTCGAACCCGTTGAGGTTGTTGTAGTACCGCTCTAAGGTGTAGATGCGGTCGCCCGTCTCCAGCAGGTCGTCCTCGGTGACGTCGAGGCCCGTCATGCCGTTGTACTGCTTGACGTACTCCTCGATGCCCTCCGCGAAGGCGTTGAACTTGCAGATGTCGAACGAGTCGGAGATGGCGTGCATGTCCTGGAACATGGCACAGAGCTCGCCCTTGCCCTCCCACTCGTAGGGGTCGGCCTTCTCCGGGATGCCCAGGAGCTCCGCCGAGGGGGTGTAGCCGCGCAGGTGGCACGCCCCGCGGTTCGAGGTGGCGTAGCCGATGCCCATCCCCTTCAGGGCGCGCGGGTCGTACGCCGCGATGGACTGGTTCTTCACCGTCAGGGTCGAGCCGTGGCCGTCGAACTCCTCGGCCATGTGGGCCTGGCCCTCCGCGAGGTGGTCCGCGAGTTCGCCATCGCGGGTGGCGATCCGCTCGAGCATATCGATCATCTCGTGGGCGTCGCCCCAGTCGATACCCTCGCCGAGGTCGTCGAGCTTGCCCTCCTCGGTCAGCTCCATCGCCATCGCCATGATGTTGCCCGACTCGATGGTGTCCATCCCGTAGTCGTTACACCGCTGGATCATCACGGCGATCTCGTCGCGCTCGGTGTGTCCCGAGTTTGGCCCGAGCGCCCACGCGGACTCGTACTCGTAGGACTCCGTCCGGACGTTCATCTCCTCGCCCTTGTGCATCACCGAGACCTCGACCTCCTTCTTGCAGGCGACCGGGCAGGAGTGACAGGTCGGCTCGTCGACGAGGATGTTCTCGCGGACGTTCTCGCCCGAAACCCGCTCCGAGTCGAAGTCGTCGGGGAGGGAGGAATCGGCGTTCCGCGCGTCCTCGGTCGAGGTGTACCGGCCGTTCCGGGTCGGCAGGCCCGAGACCTCCTCGCCCACGTTCATCAGGACGTTCGTCCCGTACACCGAGAGGCCGCCCTCGTTCGGCGCGGTGACGTCGGACTCCTGGATGGTCTGCATCGCCTGCTGGTGGCCCTCGCGGAACAGCTCGGGGTTGGCGGGCTTGGGCATCTTCGTCGTCGACTTGACGACGACGGCCTTCAGCCGCTTGTTGCCCATCACACAGCCCGTGCCGCCGCGCCCGGAGGCGCGGTCGTCCTCGTTGATGATGCAGGCGTACTTGACCTCGTTCTCGCCGGCCTGGCCGATCGCCATACACGAGAGGTTCTTGCCGAACGAGCCCTCGACCTCGTCCTCGAGTTCCTCCATCGTGTCGTGGACGCCCCAGCCCCAGATGTGCGAGGCGTCCCGGAGCTCGACCTCACCGTCCTCGACGACGGCGTACACCGGGTGTTCGGAGCGGCCCTCGAACAGCAGGCCGTCGAAGCCGGCCCACTTCAACCGGGCGCCGGACCAGCCGCCGTGGTGGCTGTCCGTGACCGTTCCCGTGAGCGGGGATTTGGTGCAGATGGCGATGCGACCGCTCATCACCACCTGGGTCCCCGTCAGCGGCCCGTTCATCATTGCGAGGAGGTTGTCCTCGCCCAGCGGGTCCACGTCCGGCCCCTGGTCGAAGACGTACTTCACGCCGAGGCCGCGCGCCCCGATGTACTTCCTCGCGTCCTCCTCGTCGATACCCTCGTAGCCGATGTCACCGGACGACAGGTCGATGCGGGCGACCCGGTCCTGGAATCCACCTAGTTCTGTCATTGTAATCCGTATCACTTGCTAGTCGGACGGCAGAGAGGTAACGTTTGCCGCCGTCAAGTAACCACAACAGGTTACATCCGCCGATCGCGATCGACGCGAGAACCACGGCGCGTCGGACGATCGGCCGCCGGTCGGCTCCGACCAGAGGGGCAATAACCTCCGGTTTCTACGGACAGTCCGGTCTACGGGGCGACCCCGGTGGCTGGCCCCTCCGTTCGGGACCGACCGACACGGGGACCGACAGGCGTATACCGGCTCCGGGGACAGGCCACGGCGTGCGAGCGTTCAGCGATCCCCGAGCGGGGTACGCACTCTTCGCCTTCGCCGCGGCGGCCGTGCTGGTCGCTAGCGTCGTCGACCCGCCGACCGGTACGGCCACCGCGGCGGCGATCCCTCGGCCGCTCGGGATCCCCCTCGACAAGTGGGTCCACGCGGGGACGTACGCCGTCCTCGCGGTGCTCCTCTGTCACGCCACGCGAGCCCGGACGACGCGGGCGGTCGTGCTCGCGGCCGTCGCCGTGGCCGCATACGGCCTCGCCGTCGAACTCGTACAGGGGACGCTCCCGGCGCGGTCGTTCGAACTCGCGGACGCCGCAGCGAACGCCGTGGGGTCGGGGGTGGCGGCGCTCGTCTGGCGGATCGGGCTCGGCGGCGACCCGCAGTGAGCGTCCCCGGCTCGCCGTGTCCCTCGATCACCGGGCGGGAGAGGGTGTCCTTCCGCCAGGAGTCGGCGTCGATCCCCCGCCACGGCGAACACGCCGAGCGTCCGTCCGGATCGCTCCGCGGCCCGTGTGATACGGTCGTGCGTAACGATTTACCGGCGATCACTCGGTACCGGCGATCACTCGGACGGGGTCGGTTAGCGCCGGTAAAAGACTACGCACGAGCGTATGAGTGCCGGTGTCGTGTCGGATCACCAACTTCGGGGTGTCACGGTTCCGCTCGGACGCCACGCGACCCGTCAGAGGTCCCGAACGCGAGCGTAGCGTCCCTCGGTCGACCCCTCGTCCTCGGTCGGCTCCTCGCCGACGAGGTCGTCGGCACGTTCGCGGAGTTCCTCGACCGTCGGGAGGTCCGCAGGGTCCTCGGCGACCCACCGGTGTCGGACGATCCCCTCGGCGTCGAGGAGGAAGGTCGCGCGCATGGCGAGCCGGCGGTGACCGTCGAACTCGTCGTGGAGGACGCCGTAGCGCTCGGCAACGCTCCCGTCGTTGTCCGAGCAGAGCGGGAACGCGATTTCGTGCTCGCGGGCGAACGCCCGGTGGCTGTACGCGGTGTCGGTCGAGACGCCGACCGTAGCGACCGACCGGCCGAGGTCGGACCGCGCCACGTCCGAGAGCGCGCGGAGCTCCTCGGTGCAGGGCTCGTTGAAATCCCCCGGATAGAACGCCAGGAGCGTGACCGTCCGTCCGACCACCTCGGCCGAGTCGAACCGGGCCAGCGTGTCCCCGAGGGCCGCCGGGAGCGTGAACGACGGCGCTCGTTCCCCTTCCGAGAGCATACCTTCGAGTCGGCGACGCCGCGGATGAACCTCCCGTCGGTTACGAGCCGTGATCACGGCAGGAACACGACCCGTCCGGTCGCGAGGAACACCACCCCGAGGTAGAACAGCGTCCCGAGCACCGCGCTCGGTACGACCACCGACGCGGGGTCGCGCCGGGGGAGGGTGTGCCGGACGAGCGGGAGGCCCGTCAGTTCGGGTCGGGTGAGGATCCGGTTCATGCTAAATCCGACGGCCGCGACCAGCGGGGGCCCGAGGAGGACGCTGTTGAACGCGAGGAAGAGCCGCTCGGTCGCGGCGTCGGTGAGCCGGAGCGTCGCCACCGGCCCGACGACGGTCGCCGGGGCGGGTATCGGAGCCATCCCTGCGAGCGCCGCGCCGTACCGTGCGTAGACGAACAGACCGATACCGAGCGCGATGGCCGCGAACGCCACCCGCCGTGCGGCCCGCTTCGGGAGCGGCCGCGGGACGACGAACACCCCGAGGAGAAAGACGAGGTTCATTCCGAGCCACGGGCCGAGCTCCTGTAGCGCCAGCGGGAGCCCGGTCGCGAGGATCCCCACCGAGAACCAGTCGAGCGAGAGGAACTGCGTCGGCGGGCAGGACCCCGACAGCACTACCCGGCGGTGGGAGGGGCGTGCGAGGTGGTAGACCGCGCGCAGCGCGAGGAACGTCGGGACCAGCAGCACGTAGGCGAGCAGCCGCACGGCCAGCCCGCCGGGTGTGGCCACCGCGCCGATGACGAACGCCGTCGAGAAGTCGATCACGCCGTTGACGAGCCAGAACGTGAAGACCGAGGGGGCGAACAGGCACGTCCCGAGGAGCGCGGTCAGGTGGCCCTTCGTCGGGGCGAACTCCTGGTCGAGGAGGTCCGCCAGCGCTCGACGGAGATCCGCCACCCGCTCCCGTCCCCGACCCTCCCCGAGTCCCGTCTCGGTCGGCACGTCCGTCTCCACACGTCGACGTAGCTCCGGGTATGTGTTATTCGTCGCGTGGGTGTGCACGTTCGGCGCCAAGACGGACGACGGCTTCGACACCGCCGGCCCCGTGACGACGCGACCACGACAACGCAGGGGCTTTACCCGTCCGCGGGCTGGTCCGGGTATGAGCAAGCCCGACCCCGGTGTGTACGAGCAGGGCCGGGGGATGGACGCCCACAACGCGGTGATGCGGGAGGTCCGCGCCCGGAACGACCGCACGTACGACCCCCGTGAACCGACGCGCGTCTGGCTCGACGAGGACAACACCCCCGACGGCGTCGTCCGGTCGCTCACCATCATCCTGAACACCGGCGGCTGCCGGTGGGCCCGCGCCGGCGGCTGTACGATGTGTGGCTACGTCGCCGAGTCCGTCGAGGGCGGCACCGTCGCCCACGAGGACCTGATGGCCCAGATCGAGGCATGCCTGGAGCACGAAAGGGAGAACGCCGAACCTCACGAGCCGTCTCCGCTCGTGAAGATATACACGTCGGGGTCGTTCCTCGACGAGCGGGAGGTACCCGCCGAGACCCGCCGAGCGATCGCGGAGACGTTCGCCGGCCGCGACCGGATGGTCGTCGAGTCACTGCCCGATTTCGTCGACGCCGCGAAACTCGCCGATTTCACCGACCGCGGCATCGAGACGGACGTCGCCGTGGGGCTGGAGACGGCCACCGACCGGGTACGCCACGACTGCGTGAACAAGTACTTCGACTTCGCCGACTTCGAGGCCGCCTGCGAGGAGGCCCGCTCCGCCGGTGCGGGCGTGAAGGCCTACCTCCTACTGAAGCCGCCGTTCCTCTCCGAGTCCGAAGCCGTGGAGGACATGGTCTCTTCCGTCCGTCGCTGTGCCGCCGTCGATGGCTGTCACACCGTCTCGATGAACCCGACCAACGTCCAGCGGCACACGATGGTCGAGGAGCTCTACCACGACGGCGGCTACCGGCCGCCGTGGCTCTGGTCGGTCCCTGCGGTCCTCGAGCGGACCGCTGACGCCGACGCCATCGTCGTCTCCGACCCGGTGGGCCACGGGAGCGACCGCGGGCCGCACAACTGCGGGGAGTGCGACGACCACGTCCAGACGGCGATCAAGGACTTCGACCTGCGACAGGACCCCTCCGTGTTCGGGGAAGTGTCGTGTGGCTGTGAGACCACCTGGGAGGCGGTGATGGACCGAGAGAAGAGCTACGGGATGCCGCTGACCCATTGATAGGGTCGGTTGTAGTCCTTTACCGGTGATCTCCGATCCCGCGGGAGTTCGCCGGTAAATCGTTACAACCGACCCTATGACCCGGGCGACGCCGGGCCCTCACCCTCGCAGTCACGGTGTCGGTCTCACCGTTCCGTCCCCCTCGTGCTCTCGTCGTCACGGATGGAACTCTTTCGACGAGTCGGCTCCGTACGCGTCGGCTCAACTGTTCGTAATCCATCATTCGGGGGACCCGGACGGTCTCCCGAACGTTTATGTAACGAAGTACCAAGCGTCGTGGTAGGCCATGTCAGGACATACTAGGAATAATACCAGAACCGATGGATCGGGGACGGACCGGACGGGCGGGCGGCTCCGGCGGCGGGGGTTCCTGAAGGCGACCGGTGGCGCCGCCATCGCGACGAGCGTCGCCGGCTGTACGAGCCAACTCGGCGGCGGCGGTGGCGGTGGCGGCGGTCCGGTCAAGATCGGCCACCTCGCCCCCGTCCAGCACGACATGGGAAAGGGGTCGATGCGCTCGGCGCGGCTGATGGTCGACGCCATCAACGAGGAGGGCGGTATCATGGACCGCGACGTCGAGCTCGTGGAGGGTGACACGCAGTTCAGCCCCTCGCAGGCGAACCAGCTGGTCCAGGAGATGGTGAACCAGGACGGGGTGAGCATGATCAGCGGAACGTTCGCCAGCGAGACGATGCTCGGCATCGAGGAGCGGGTCGGCAATCTGAACGTCCCGTTCATCGACACCGGGTCCGCCTCGCCCAAGATCACGCAGGACTTCGTCGGTCAGGACTACGAGACGTACAAGAACGTCTTCCGGTGTAACCCGGTGAACGCCGACTTCCAGGCGGACCTGCTCGCGGACTACGCGGCGTTCCTCAGCGACACGCACGGCTGGAACACGTTCGCCGTGGTCGTCGAGGACGCCGAGTGGACGAAGCCGATGACGAACCGGACGAAAGCCCGCATGGAGAGCGAGCACGGCCTGACGGTCGAGATGAACCGGCGCATCTCCCCGGACACGACGGACTTCACGCCCGTCCTCGACTCGGTCGAGGAGACCGGCTCCAAGGCGATGCTGAAGGCCATCTCACACATCACCGGCACGTCGATGCTCTCCTCGTGGGGGGCCAACGAGTACCCGTTCGCCCAAGAGGGGATCAACGTGGCCTCGATGTCACCGCAGTACTGGTCGGACACGAACGGCGGCTGTCTCTACGAGACGACCTCGGAATCCGGCGCGGGCGGCACCGCCCCGGTCACGGAGAAGACGATCCCGTTCGCCGAGGACTACCTCGAGGAGTACGACTCCCGGCCGACGCTGCCGATGTACATGGGCTTCGGGACGATGGACGCGGGGTTCATCTTCAAAGAGGCGGCCGAGGCCGCGGGCACCGTCGACTTCGAGAACGACCTCGACGACATCGTGGCCGAGCTCGAGGCGACGGACTACACCGGAACGGCCGGACAGATCCAGTTCTACGGCCGGGACCACGACTACCCCCACGACGTGAAGTTCGGGGCGGACCTCGCGCCGTTCCCGGTCACGCAGTGGCAGACCGAGGCCGAGAACGACATGATCGAGGGCGACGGCGCGAAGGTCTGCGTCTGGCCGGAAGCGTTCGCGACCGGCGACCACGTGCTGCCGGAGTGGATGGGTTGAACGCGACGTGATATCCATGAACCGGATCACACGGGACACGACCGGAGCCCCGGCGAGGAGGGAAGCGTGGCGGACGCACTGACGATACTCGTCACCGGGGCGATGATCAGCTCCGTCTACGCGCTGATCGCCATCGGGTTCTCGCTGATCTACGGCGTCCGTGGGGTAATCAACCTGGCACACGGCGCGCTCATCATGATCGGCGCGTTCGGCTATCTGGTCATCAACCAGTTCACGCCCACACCCGTTGCGTTCCTCGGCGCGGTGCTCGTCGCGGGGGTGGCGTCGCTCGTCCTCTACCTGGGGCTCGTACGCTTTACGGAGCACGACGTCGTCACCACGTTCCTGGCGACGGTCGTGGTCGCGCTGATCGTCCAGCAGCTCCTGACGCTGCAGTTCTCGCTCGCGCCGCGATCGCTCACCCCGCTCGTGGAGGGCGGCATCCCGGTCGCCGGGACCCGCGTGCGACTCTACCAGATCGTCGCGTTCGTCCTCTCGTGGGTCGCGCTCGGGCTGCTGTACCTGTTCGTGCGACGCACGAGGCTCGGCCGGTCGATACTGGCGACCTCGATGTCCGAGAAGGGCGCGAAGCTCAACGGGGTGAACGTCCTGTACGTGAACGCGGCGACCTGGCTGGTCGCCGGGGCGTTCGCCGGCTTCGCCGGCGTGTTCATCGGCGCGCTCCAGTCGACGAGCCCCCTGATGTGGGTCGAGGCGCTCGGGCTAGCGTTCATCATCGTCACCATCGGCGGTGTCGGGAGCATCAAGGGGACCATCATTGCGGCGTACCTCATCGGGTTCCTGGAGACGCTGACCGTCTCGTTCGTCGGGCCACAGTGGCGCGGCATGTTCGCGCTCCTGTTGCTCATCGGGATCATCATCGCGAGGCCACAGGGCCTCTTCGGGAGGGAGTTCATTGAGTGAATCCGTTACGGCGGTCGAGGAGGAATCGTCCGAGAACGTCCTCGGGAGGGTGTTCAACGCGGATGCCAACCGCTACCAGCTCGGCTTTCTCGTGGTGGCCTTCGTCGGGCTCGTCACCGTGCCGTTCTGGAACTCGGGGCTGACCTACGTGTTCGCGTTCGCGAACATCTGGGTCATCTTCGCGGTCAGCTGGGACATCATCAGCGGCCACACGAACTACATCAGTTTCGGCCACTCGTTCCTCTCGGGGCTGGCGGCCTACACGACGGCGCTGTTGACGTTCAACGTCGACCCGAACATGTCGATCTACATCACGTTCCCCGTCTCGGTCGTCGTCGCCGTCGTCGCGGGGCTGGCGTTCGCGCTCCCGTCGCTCCGACTGAGCGGCCCGTACTTCTCGCTTCTGACCTTCGTCTCGGTGCTCATCGCCACGAAGGCGGTGTTCATCTTTTCGGAGTACACCAACGGCGAGATGGGGATCAGCTCCGTCTCGGTGCTGACGTTCGACAACACGGAGATGTTCTACCTGACGCTGGTTCCGGCGCTGCTCATCGCCGGGGTGTTGCTCTACGTCAGCCGGTCGAACGTCGGGCTGGTGCTGAAGGCCATCGGGCAGAACGAGCCGGCCGTCGAGGCCGCCGGCCTCGACACGACGAAGTTCAAGCTCTGGGGGTTCGTCTACAGCGCCATCCCGATGGGGATCGGCGGGGCGCTCCTGGCGCACTTCTTCGGGAACGTAGAGCCCATCGCCTTCCTCATCGTCGACCGCAGCATCGAGATGATCGCCATCGCCGCCGTCGGCGGCATGGGGACCATCCTCGGGCCGGTCGGCGGGGCGTACCTGCTCATCTTCCTGCGCGACGAGCTGTTCCGGGCGTTCCTCGGCCCGAACGCCCGGTGGGTCGCGGTCTGGACGGTGGTGCTGGTGCTGCTCGTGACCTCGCCGGAGGGCATCTTCACCCGGTTCTGGCGGTTCCTCGACCGGCTCGGGGGGGACGCCCCCGAGACCGCGGACGCGACCGCGAGCGACGGCGGGCGCGAGGGGGGTGATCCGGAGTGAGCACGGCCGACTCCCCGCTCCGGATCGACGGGCTCTCCAAGCACTTCGGCGGCCTGACCGCCGTCGACGACCTCTCGTTCGACGTCCGCGACGGGGAGATACTCGGGTTCATCGGTCCGAACGGCGCCGGCAAGAGCACCGTCTTCAACTGCATCATGAGCGTCTACGGCGTCTCGGAGGGCACGGTCCACCTCCACGGCGACGACGTGACCGACTGGGACACCCACGAGATCGTCAACCACGGGCTGGCCCGCGTCTCACAGGAGTCCAACCCCATCGAGACCATGACCGTCGAGGACAACATCCGTCTGTTCACGCTCCCGAACAGCCCGTTCGCGTTCACCGGCGGCGCCGACCGCGAGGAGATCATCGCCGTCGCCGACCGGGTCGAACTGACGGACAAGCTCGACCAGATGCCGGGCTCGATGCCCCACGCGGACGTCCGCCGGCTGGAGATCGCGAAGGCCGTCGCCACCGAACCGGACATCCTCCTGCTCGACGAGCCGTTCGCGGGGCTCAACCAGGCGGAGATACGCGACCTCTCGGTGGAGATCCGCGAGTTCCGCGAGGAGGGGATGACCCTCGTCGTGGTCGACCACAACATGAAGGGGCTCATGGCGCTCGTCGACCGGGTGATCGTGCTCAACGAGGGCCGGAAGATCGCCGACGGCACCCCGGAGGAGATCGCCGACGACGAACAGGTCCAGCGGGCCTACCTCGCGGGGACGGTGTAACATGTCGGCCGCCCCTCTCCTCGAACTCGAGGACGTCGACCTGTTCTACGGCAAGTCACAGGCGCTCGACGGTGTCTCGCTGCACGTCGACGAGGGCGAGATCGTCAGCGTCATCGGCCCGAACGGTGCCGGGAAGACGACGATGCTCAACGCGATAAGCGGGCTCGTCGACTACGAGGGGACCATCCGGTTCAGGGGCGAGGACCTCGCCGATCGATCCGAGCGGGAGGTCGTCAAGATGGGGCTGGTCCACTGCACGGAGGACCGGGACCTCTACCCCTTCTTCAGCGTCCACCAGAACCTCCTGATGGGCGGGCACCTCATCGAGAAGCAGCGGGTCGAGAACCGGCTGGAGTACGTCTACGACCTGTTCCCGCGCCTCGAGGAACGGCGCGAACAGGAGGCCCACACGATGAGCGGCGGCGAACAGCAGATGCTCGCCGTCGGCCGCGCCCTGATGGGCGACCCCGACCTGCTGATGCTCGACGAGCCGACCCAGGGGCTCGCGCCCGTCATCATCGAGGACATCAGCGAGGCGCTGGAGGAACTGCAGGACGAGGGACTGACGATCCTCCTGGCCGAGCAGAACTCGACGTTCGCGATGAACCACGCCGAGCGGCTCTACCTGCTCGAAACCGGCACCGTCGAGCTGTCGGGCACCGACGAGGAGTTCAAGAACAACGACTACGTCCGCGACGCCTACATCGGCATCGCGTAGCGGACCGTCCCCGGCGTCGGCTCACGGCCGACCCGCTCCCGTCGACGGGATAACGGCCGATTAAGCGCACGTCCGGCGGTCGAAACCGGCGGTTGAACGCGGTCGCGGACCGCGAACGTCCGCTTCGGGTGGTGAACCCGGGGTTAACCGGCGGATAGCTATACCCCGTGGGGTCACAGGCCGAAGCGAGGGACAACCGTGACCGAACCGAAACGAGAGCGGGTGAAACTGGGGGACTACGAGGGTGTCGCGCTGGACAACGGGTGGTTCATGATCCGCCGGGCACAGACCGAGGGCGCGGACGGACAGTGGATCGCCACGAAGGACCCGACGTCGATACGACAGTGAGCCGTCCGCGTGGATCGATCGCCGGTCCACGAACCGGGCTCAGATAGCGTCGTTCGGGTCGTACCGGTCGCGGACTCTGGCCACCTCCGCGGCGTACTGTTCCCGGAGTTCGGGGTCCTCGACGGTCCCGAGGTTCGACGGCGAAACGTCGACCGCGGCGGTCGTCTCCCGGTGATCGCCGGTGAAGCTCGTCAACGCGCGCTCCTTGCGGTAGTCACGCCGTCCGTCCGGGGTCGCGTACGTCAGGATGATCAGGTTCTGTTCGTCGTCCGAATAGGTCCGCTCGACGAGCCACACGCGCACGGTCTCCGCCTCTTCCTCCCGTTCCCCCTCTGTGGTCGGGCTCATTAGTGTGAGTTCGCCACCGACACGGATGAGCCCTCGGTCGTCGGGTGCCAACCGCCGCCCACAGAGCTAAGCGGCGCCACGCCCGGGAGCGGATGTGACCGGCGACAGCTACCGGACGGCCTACCAGGAGTTCCACGATATGCGCATCGAACCGCAAGACGATGGGGTTGTCGTGGGCCGGATCCCGTACGACGAGAAGCTCACTAACCCCTTCGGCGTCGTCAACGGTGGCGTCGTCGCAACCCTGATCGACGTCACCAGCGGGGCCGCACTCCGCCGGACGTTCGAAGACCCCGAGTCCGGGTTCCTGGCGACGGTCGACCTCGACGTGAAGTACCTGAACCCGGCCACCGACGACCTCCGCGCGGAGGTCACGGTCGCCCACGCCGGCGGCTCAATCGGCGTGACCGAGGCTGAGGTGACGTGCCCGGACGCCGACGGCGATCCGACCCCCGTGGCCGTCGGGACGACCGCCTACCGGCTGTTCAGGGAGGGGTTCGAGAACGGATAGGTCGGCGTCGACCGGTTTCGGTGTTCGGGTGATCGACCGCGACCCGTCGAGCTGGCGTCGAGTGCGACGTTCGAGACCGGTCGAGTATCGGACCGCGGTCATCCCGTCGAACCGTCCGGGGAGACGTCCTCAGGCGCTTCCGGCGAATCCACGGAGGACGGCCGCCCCGTCGGTGCCGCCGACGTCCGGGAGCGTCGCCCGCTCGGGGTGGGGCATCAGCACGGCCGTCGTCCGGCGCTCGCCGACGACGCCCGCGACGTTCCGCTTCGACCCGTTGGGGTTCGCCCCGTCCGTGACCGCCCCCTCGCTATCGCAGTAGCGGAACAGCACCCGGTCTTCCTCCTCGAGTCGGTCGAGGTGGTCGTCGGGGAGCTCGAACCGCCCCTCGCCGTGGGCGATCGGGAGTTCGATCACGTCACCCTCCTCGAAGGCGGCGGTGAACGGGGTGTCGGTCGTCTCGACGCGCAGGTGGACGTGCTCGCACTGGAACCGGGCCGACCGGTTGGTGGTGAACGCGCCGGGCGTGAGCGACGCCTCGCAGCCGATCTGGGCGCCGTTGCAGATCCCCAGGACCGGAACGCCCTCGTCGGCGGCCTCGCGGACCTCGTCCATGATCGGGTCGCGGGCGGCCATCGCCCCCGCCCGGAGGTAGTCGCCGTAGGAGAACCCGCCGGGGACGACGATACCCGAGACGCCCTCGGGAAGACCGTCGCGGTACCAGACGAGTTCGGCGTCGACGCCGACGTGTTCCAGCGCCCGGACGGCGTCGCGGTCGCAGTTCGACCCGCCGAAGCGGACGACGGCGACCGTCACAGTCGCCACCTCCCGTGGTGGCGACCGAGGGTCGGCGTCGGAGAGGCGGCGACCGTCATCGCTCCGCGACCTCGACCTCGTAGTCGTGGATCGTCGGGTTCGCCAGCAGCCGTTCGGCCATCTCCTCGGCGCGTTCGGCGGCCGCCTCGGCGGAGTCGGCGTCCATGTCGACCTCGAAGCGGTCGGCCGAGCGCAGGTCCTCGAGTTCGAACCCGAGGCGTTCGAGCGCCCGCGCCGTCGTCTCGGCCTCCGGGTCGAGCACCCCGTGTTTCAGCCGGACGGTGACGGTGGCGGTGTAGCCGGTCATTACCCGTGTGACTGCGGCGGCCGGGCATACGGCTTTCGGAACGGCGAGAGGGGGTCGCGGGCTCGGCTCAGAGTTCCCGGATCCGCTCGACGGCCGCCGCCAGGTCGGGCGCGTCGAACAGTTCCATCCCGACGTAGGCGTTCGCGCCCGCCGCGTAGAGGTCACGCATCGCGTCTATCACCTGCTTCGACAGCGGCTCCGGCTCCACCGCACAGAGCGTCCGCCAGTCGGCGACGTCCTCCGCTTTCGCCCGTTCCTTGGCGGCCTCGACGGCCTCGACCCACTCCGGCTGGGTGCGCTTGTGGTACTGCCGGACCACCTCCTTCGAGACCTGCTGGCCGTCGTAGGAGAAGCGGTTCTCGTCGAACGTCCCGACGACGTCCGCCACACGAACCTCGCCACGGTAGTAGAGACACTCGATCTTGCCGTCCTCGTGGGTCAGGCCGGCCTCGGCCGCGCGGTCGGTGACGACGCGGTTGACCGTCCGGGCGCGGTCCTCGAGGTCCTCGAGATCGGCACGGCCGGCGATCCGGTCGGCCTCCTCGCGGGGGAGGTAGCGGTCGGACTCCTCGAACTTCGTGGAGAACTCGACGAGCGGTTCGGGGAGGTCGACGGGCTCCTCGGGCCAGGTCTCGCGGTCGAGGCCCACCTCCTCGGGCGAGACGCGGGAGCGGAGCGAGGAACCCACCGGAACGCGGTTCCGGAAGACGATCTCGAGCGGGACCAGGTAGTTCTCGCCTGCGGCCTCGTGGAACGCGTCGTAGTCGTAGCTCCGGCCCTCGTGAGGGAGGTCCGGTACCCGCGTGAGGTCGATGGCCATCTCGCGGGGCGGACTGCCGACGCGGCCGAGTTCCCGCACGTCGCCGCCGGAGACGACGCCGCGGTAGTGGGTCTGGACGCCCTCGGCCTCGAGCAGTTCGAAGTTGTGTGCGCCCATCGCGCAGAGCGACGCGCCCTTGTTCGGGATGGCGTCGGGCATCTTCCCCCAGTCGAAGACGGAGTAGTCGTCCGTGAAGACGAACGACCCCCGACCGAGGCGCTCCGGGGTCGCCGGCTCCTCCACCCGGAACTCCTTGACGCTGGTCATACCCGACCCTGTGGGGGTCCGGGCAAAGGCGTTTCCCAACGCCGGCCGCGTCCGGACGGCGGCCGCGAGACGGGTCGACCGGAGCCGAGTCCGCGAACGGAACCCCCGGCGTTCCCTACCGTCCCCATGCGGTGGCCGGGACCGCGTTCGGTTCCCGGGGATCGCTCGCCGACCGAACCCAACGTCTTTGCCCCCGAGCGGGCTATGAGGGTCTGATGCGCGAGCGGTTCTCGGAGCGTCTGTACGTCCTTCTCCGTCGTGCCCGGCGGCTGGAGCGACGCGAGATCCGCCACCTCCGGGTGTGGCTGGAGAACACGCAGAACCTCGTCCACGTCTCGATACTCCTGTTCGTCCCGCTGCTGATCGCGGCAGTCTCCGTGCTCTCGCGGACGCTCGAGTCGATCTCCTTTCTCCTCTTCCCGCCGCTGGCGGCGGCGACGTACACGCTGTTCTCGGACCCCGCGGGGCGGTTCGCCTCCCCGCGGCGGTTCGTCGGCGGGCTCTCGCTCGGTGCGGTCTGCGGCTGGGTCGCCCTCGAGACGGGGGCGCTCCTCTACGGCGTCCCCGTGGGGGCGCTGGAGGTCGACGCGGCCGGGGCGGCGTTCGCCGTCTTCCTCGCCGGTCTCTCGACCTGGCTGCTCGACCTCGAGGAGCCGGCGGCGTTCTCGACGGCCCTGCTGGTGCTCGTCACGAAGACCTCGCACCTGGCGTACGTCCTGAGCGTCTTCGTCTCGAGCGCGTTCGTGGCCGGGGCGTTCCTGCTGTGGCGCGAGCGGTTCTTCGAGCAGCGCGCGGAGTACCTCTACGCCTCCACGCAGGGCGACGACCAGGTGCTCGTCCCCTGGCGCGGGGACTACCCGCTCGCGACGGCCCGGCTCGCCGCGGGCATCGCGGCCGCACACGACACGGCCAAGGTCGTCCTGTTCGGGACCGTCGCTTCCGACGCCGCGGAAGGGGCCCCGACCGTCGACGTCGAGGGGGTGCCGCTCTCCGACGGCGGCCGGGCCGTCGAGCCCGGCGACGGAAGCGTCGAGGGAAGTGACCCCGAGGACGGAACCGAAGGACCGACGCTCGGCCTCGACACGGTCGCTTCGGAGCTCGAACGCGAGTTCGGGATCCCCTGCGAGGTGCTCGTCGCTGCGACCGAGGACGGCACCGGTTCGGCCGGCCGGGTGCTCCAGGCGGTCCACGACGCCAACTGCGACCTCGTCGTCACGCCGTACGAGACCCGCGACGGCCGGCTCTCCCCGTTCGTCCACGAGCTGTTCGGGTCGGACACGGACACGCTCGTCCACCGGTCGGTCGACGGACGCGAGGCGTGGCGCGACGTGATGGTCCCGGTGCGGCGGGCCGGCGACGTCGCCCACAAGATGATCGACTTCGCCGTCCGCCTGGCCGGCGAGGACGGTCGCGTGAGCGTCTGTCACTGCGTGTCGTCCGAACGCGACCGGGACCGGGCCGAGCGGATGCTCGGCGACCTCGTCGAGACGGTCTCCCGGAACGTCGAGACCCGCATCGCCCGGGACGACATCGAGGCGTACCTCGGACGGGTTGCGGGCGACTACGACCTCGTTCTCGTCGGGTCCTCGTCGGACCGGTCGGCGGCCTCGCGGTTCGTCTCCCGGCCGACGTTCGAGCGCATCGAGGACGTGACGTGCGACGTCGCCATCCTCGACCGGAACTTCCGGTACTGAGTCTTCGGGGACCGTCGGCGGAAGCCACGTGCCCGGGTGTCAGGGCGAGTTCTCCGGGGTCCCCGTGTCGTCCGTCTCGTCAGCGTCCGACGCTCCGGAACCGGGGACGGCACTGCCGTCGCCGGGGTCGCTCGATCCGCCGTCCGCGGCCTCCGTGGCGGGGGCCCCTTCGGTCACCTGCGCGACGTCGTCGTCGTCGTCGACCGAGAGGATGCGGTCGGCGACGTCCTCCATGCCGGCCTGGCCGAACGCCGACTGGACGAGGAGGTGGCCGCCGATCACGGAGGGCGAGAGCACGGTGTCGGCGCCGGCACGCCTGAGCTTCTTGGCGTTCTCGCGGTCGGTGGCGGCCGCGACGATCAGCAGGTCCGGGTTCAACTCGCGGGCCGTCAGGATCACCATCGCGTCCTGTGCGTCGTCGTTTGTCGCGGCGACGAGCGCGCGGGCCCGGTCGATGCCGGCCCGCTCGAGCGGCTCCTCCTCGGACGGGTCGGCCGTGATGACCTCGTAGCCGCGCTCGCGCAGCCGCTGTGAGTGCTCCGGGTCCCGCGAGAGGACGACGAACGGGGCGCCGCCCTCGACGAGTTCCTCGAGTATCGGTCCGGTCAGGTCGCCGACGCCCACCACGATGAAGTGGTCGTCGAGCAGTTCGAGCTGTGAGTCGTTCATGGTTCCGAGTGCGTTCGCGAGGCGGGCCTCGATGGCCGGCGTGAGCAGCGTCCCGAGCGCGACGGCGAACGACGCCGTTCCCAGCAGGAGGACGGACATCGCGAACAGCGTCGCGCCCTCGGTGGTCGGCGTGACGTCGCCGTACCCCACCGTCGAGGCGGTGACGAGCGTGTAGTAGAAGGCGTCGGTCGGCGTCTCGACCCGGAGGAACTCGTCGCGGAGCACCCACGTCCCGACCGTGCCGTACGCCTGCGCGCCGACGATGGCCGCCAGCGCCGACAGCTGCGTCGTCGAGAGATCCAGTTCCCGGTCGAACACCCGCCAGTTGAGCAGCAGCGCGGGAAGCGCCAGCACCGACAGCACCATCAGCGGCAGCGAGAGGGGAACGGAGACGTCGACGACGGGGAGCAGGAGCGCCCTCGTCTGGGCGAGCCCCTGGAGGGCGGTCACGGGTAGCAGCACGAGCGTCGAGAGCCACGCCACCCGTAGCCCCCGGCGGAGGCCGGTGACGCTCGTCAGCATCAGAAAGCCCGTGAGCGCGCCGGTGAACCCGATGACACCGCGGAGCCCCGGGGGGACGTAGGGCGCGACCGGCCCCGACACGGCGGTCGAGCCGATGTTCGCGATACCGGTCACGACCGAGAGCACGGCGACGGCCGCGCTCAGGAGCACCGCCGCTCTGACCCGGAGGAGCGGACTGGCGCCGCCCCCGTCGCCCCCGCGTCGTGCCATACCTGTCGGGGACGCGAGGAGGGCTGTTAAACCATACGTCCCGGTGTCGTCCGCTCACCCGTCCCGTTACAGGTTTAACTCCGGCCGGGGGACCACGGGTATGGCTCCGCTCCCGGTCGAGGTACTGTTCGGTATCTATCTCGGCGTGCTGACGGGCATCATTCCGGCGCTGGTCGCCGGCGTTCTCGGGTTCGTGTTCAAGTACCTCACGAACGTGACCCTGCCCGGGTTCGGTGTGGTGGTGCTCGGGCTGGCCATCGCGGGTATCAACGGCGGGCTCCTGGCACTCAACGACCCGACGCTCCGGCAGAACGCGAGCGGCACCGTCGTCATCGTCGCCATCGTCGTCGTCCTGATGCTCACCTTCTACGCCCACGCCAAGGGGGACGAACTGGGTGCGACGTTCCCTCACCGCGTCTCGCTCAGGGGGATCCGCGAGCGCACGCTCTCCTCGGACGTGGTCGAACTCGTCGGGAGCAGGGGCGAGGTCCGCGTCGAGGTGACCGGCGAGGTCGAGGACATCGAGGGCTACCCCCCCGTACCGGACGCGATACGTGCGGGCATCCGCGAGGGGGACTGGCGACTCCCCGCGGACCTCCCGCTATCGGAACTCGAATCGCGGCTCGCAGAGCGGCTCCGCACGGAGTTCGACCTGACGGAGGTCACCGTCGAGATAGACGAACGGGGGCGTGCGACGGTCGCGGCCGCGCCCCCGCTTTCGGGGCTGTCCAAGCGCGTTCCGAGTGGCCGAAGGGCCGTCTCCGTCCAGACGCTTCTCCCGTCGGGGCTGGCCCGCGGTGACGAGGTGACGGTCGTCACCCCCGACCGCCGGGTCGAGGGGACGGTACTGAGCGTCAAGTCGGGCGGCGGCTCCAAGGCGACCGCCCGGGTCGACGGGGGGCGCCCGATGGCCGACGGGGGGGCGACCGACGGGACCGACGGGATCGAACCGGTCGAGTCACCCTCGCCGACCCGGGGCGCCGTGGGTGGGGACGGTCGCCTGACCGTCGCCGTCTCGCGGTCCGACGCGCAGGCGCTACTCCGGGCCGACCGACCCCGCGTCGTCGTCGGATCGCGGGGGATCCGCCGGGAGTTCGA
This sequence comes from Halobacteriales archaeon, assembly GCA_041642135.1. Classification (GTDB taxonomy): domain Archaea; phylum Halobacteriota; class Halobacteria; order Halobacteriales; family Haloarculaceae; genus Salinirubellus. The sequence continues at coordinate 18,845 of JBEPXB010000006.1, forward strand.
GCTGCTGTCGCTCCTCCGGCGGGCCGGCAGGCGGTTCCGCCGCGTGACGGTCCGGTCCGGCGGTCCGCTGGATGGGACGACCATCGGTTCGGCCGACGTCCGGGCGACGTACGGGGTGGTTCTCCTCGCGATCAGGCACCCCGACGGCTGGACCGTCGCTCCCCGCGGTACCGAGTCGCTGGCCGGCGGGGACGAGGTGTTCGCCGTCGGCACACGCGAACAGCTCGACGCGTTCGAGGGGGCAGTCGCGTGACAGGTGTGACTCCGGCGCTCCTCCCGGCACAGATCGAGTTGACCGAGGAGCTGCTCCCCGCGGTGGCCCGCGTCGTCGGACTGGTGCTCCTCGCGGGCGGGGTTGCGACGCTCCTGGCGGCGACCTACCGCTGGTACGCCCGGGCACAGATCCCCGACGGCGTGGCCGTCCTCGTCGGCATCAGCGCCGTCGCCCTCTACCTCAACTCGACGAGAGCCCTCGCGTCGGTCATCGGCGGCGGCACCGAGGTACTCACTGTCGAGGAGGCCGTGTTCAACGTCGCGACGCTCTTTCTCGCGGCCGGGGCCGCTCTGGTCGGGCGGCAGTCCGGCGACCGTCTCGGCGGGAGCGTTCTCCTCCTGCTGGGCGAGCGCCGGATCGACACGGAGGTCAGTGCCATCGTGCGCACGGTCGGCCGGATGACCACGGTGACCCTCCCGGAGGAGGTCGAGGACATGGAGGGGTACGATCCCGTGCCGGCCGAAACGAAGTTGAAGTTCGCGGGGGAGACGCTGGTGTTCCCCCGACGTCAGACCGTCGAGGAGCTGGAGGCCCGGGTCGAGGAGCGAATCAAGAGCGACTACGGCGTCGGTCGTGTCGACGTCGACCTTGACGAGGCTGGGACAGTGACCTACTTCGCCGTCGGCTCCCGACAGGCCGGTATCGGACCGACGCTCCCGCCCGAGACGGTCGCCGTGGCCGTCCACGCCGACCCCGCGTTCGCCGCCAGCGCCGGTGACGTCGTCCAGGTCTACCGCGCGACCACCGAGGACGTCGAGCGGGTCGCCGGCGCCGAGGTTCGCGGCGTCGCCGAGGACGTGGTGACGCTCGCGGTCGACGCCGCCGAGGCCGACGACTTCGACGACGAAACCCACTACCGGCTCGTCACCATGCCAGTCGAGCCGCGCGTCGACCGCGAGTTCGCATCGCTCCTCCGTGCTGCGGACGAGACCATGGGCGTCGTCACCGTCGCCGAGGGGAGCTCGCTCGCCGGCGTCCCCATCGGGGCGCTCGACGTCGCCGTCGTCGCGGTCCGGCTCACCGACGGACCGGTCGAGGCCATCCCCTCCCGAGACCGGACGCTCGTCCCCGGCGAGACCGTGTTCGCGGTCGCCTCGCCCACCCTGCTACGGCGGCTGGAGGCCGCCGCGAGCGGCGGCACGACGAAGCCGGTCGCCGACGGCGACGGTGACGACGACTGACCGACAGCGACTAATCCGGCGCCCACGGACGCCGGGATATGAGCGACTCCGACGAGCCGATCGATCCCTCGGAGATCGGCGAGCGCGACGCGCCGCCGGTCGAGGAGGCCCCCTACAAGATCGTCTTCGAGGCCAACAAGTGCATCGGCGCGGGCCGGTGTGCCGAGGTCTCGACCAACTGGGAGCTGTCACTCGACACCGGGATCGCCGCCCCGCGGACCTACTTCTTCGACGAGGAGGACCTGGAGCACAACGTCCGTGCGGCCGAGGTCTGTCCGGCGAAGAAGGACCGCGGGGTCATCCACGTCGTCGACCGACGGACGAACGAGGAGATCGCACCCGACCCGAACGGCGACGGCACGCTCTCGGTCGACTGGTAGCGAACAGGCGGCGCGGTCGACCCCCGGAACGGCGCACCGCGCGACCGCGACCCGCCCCGGGGCGGCGTCTACGTCACGGGACGAGGTGGTCCCGTCACCCGACTTGAACCCTCGCGTGGACCTCGGGGTCTCCCGGATCGACCGAAACGGACTTTCGACCGTGGGTCCCACGGGTGATACGGTCGTGCGTAACGATGTACCGGCGAACACCCGGACGGGGTCGGTTAGCGCCAGTAAAAGACTACGCACGACCGTATGAGTGCGCGGGGGTGGCCGAGTCAGGCCAAAGGCGGCGGACTTAAGATCCGCTCTCGAAGGAGTTCGAGGGTTCGAATCCCTTCCCCCGCACCTTTTTGCACGCTCACGAGCGCCTGCGGCGCTCGTTCGCGGCAAAAAGCTGCATCAAAAACGCGCCTCGTTCCCGCCGCGCCCTTCGGGCGCTCTGGTCACTCGGCGCGGATGAGTCTCCGGTGCCGACAGCACAGCACCGCAACAGCACCACGAACGGAGTTCTCGGTAATTGTGTATCGAGTACATCAACTTCGAGGGGGAAGACAGATGAAGTCGGAAGTCACGACAGAGCGAACACGATCGGTTCTCGTCATCCGGGTACCCTTCGACGCGCTTTTTCCCCTCTCGGACCTACTCGGCACCGATGACTGACGTTCCAGACCGGTTCGTCCGGGCGTTCGAGGCCCACGAGGCGTTCGAGCGGACGGACGACGGGGGGTTCGACCTGACGACGACGCGGCTCGACGCCCACGTGACCGCATCGGAGACCGGCGACCGGGCGCTCCGGTACACCGTCACCGTCCGTGCCCCGATGCTCTCGACCGCGGTCGTCGACGAGGCCGTCGGCCCGGCCGTCGAGGAGGGCTGGTTCGACACCTACGAACTCAGGCTCGAGGACGCCCCCGGTGCGGTCCGTCACGACGTCGATCTGGAGGGGTCCACCGTGGACGACCACGACGGGGAGGCCG
>JBEPXB010000007.1:0-20200 GCA_041642135.1 Halobacteriales archaeon
GGACGGCGAAGTCGACGGTCAGCGAGGTCCTCCACCGGGCCGAGGGGAAGGTGATAAAGGAGTTCGTCGCCGAGCGGTACGGCCACGAACCCGACGCCGGGTAGGTCCGGGTTCGTCCTACTGCGGATGTATCCGAAACCCCGGCTGACCGCGACCGCCGAACGTCTTCGGGGTAACCGACTCGGCTCCGCACGACGCCCGTTCGGCCATGTCCACGGACGACGAACCGACCGGGACGACGAGCGCGGACCGGACGCTCGATGTCCGACGGATCGACGAACCGTTCGACCGCATCGTCGAGGAACTGGCGTCGCTCCCCGAGGGTGCGACGCTCACCCTCGTCAGCGCCTTCGAGCCCGAGCCGCTGTACGCGGTCCTCGACGCCCGCGGGTTCGACCACGAGACCCGACGGGTCGGCCCGGAGGAGTGGCGGGTGGAGGTGGCCCACGCGTGAGCCGGGTCGTCTCCGTCCCCGACCTCGACGGGGAGCCTCACGCGGAGGTGTTCGCCGAGGGACCGCGGACGGTCCGCCTCCGGCTCGACGCCGGCGAGACCGTCCCCGAGCACCGTCACCCCGGGAACGACGTCCTCCTGTACGTCGTCGAGGGACGGCTCGACGTCTCGGTCGGCGAGGACGTACACGAGCTCGCGGCGGGCGACGCGGTTCGGTTCGACGGCGACCGGGCGGTTTCGCCGCACGCGAGTGAGCCGACCACGGCGCTCGTCGTGTTCTCGCCGCGGTAGCCGTCGACTCTCATCGGGATTATCGTAGCCAGCCGGAGGATCCGACCCGCCACCGTACTCCGGTCGCGTGATCCCGGGCAGGGAAGCTATGAGCAACGACGATAATCCCTATCAGTTTCCATCCGACGACCCGGACTGGCCGGTCGTCTCGGTCAGGACCTCGGCGTCACGGTGTCCGTCGGTCGAGTCGTGATCGCGCCCCACCTCCGGGTCGTCGTCCAGCACTCGCTCGAGGCGACGTTCGAACTCCTCCTGGTCCAGTTCCCCGCGGACGTACCGCTCGCGGAGGTCCGAGACCGGGTCGTCGGTCGACCGTTCGGCGTTCTCGCGGCGCAGCAGCGACGCCACGGGCTCGTCGAGCAGGAAGCCGGCGAGCAAGGTCACGATGCCGAGCACGGCGACGGGGCCGACCGGACCGGGGCCGACGGCACCCAGAAGGACGAGCGCGGCGCCGAGGATCAGGAGGACGCTCCGGGCATGGTCCGCGAGCGTCTCGCGAACGTCCGTCATGGATCCGACCTGCCGGTGTGGGGTGAAAAGCGCACTGCTGCTACCGACCCCACCGCTACCGACCCGACCGCCGCCGACCGGGGAGAGACCGCCTACGCGCGCTCAGAACGGGGTGCTCGGCCCGTCCGGCTCGCCCGTCCCCCCCGAACGGGAGGTCACGTCGGGGGCGGGGCAGACCTCGCCCGTCTCCCGGTAGGCCTCCTCCAGCTGCGAGAGCACCCGGTTGATGCGCTCGGCCTCGTCGTGCATCGGCGCGACGCGGACCCGGACGATGTCGTAGTCGTTCTCGTCGGCGAGGCCGTTCCATGCCCGGAACGACCCCTTCGCCAGCGTCTCGCTCCCCGGGCAGAACCGCGTCGTCGGGGTGAACTCCGCGCGGAGGACCGACGGGTCGTCCCGCTCACTTCGCTCGCTGTGGCCTCGTCGTTCGCTGGCGTACCGGAAGCCCGCACCCGGGTGCCGTGTGTCGAGGTCGAGCCGGGCGAGGTTGTAGCCGAAGGTGGCGTCGTAGACGCCGCGTGCCTCGAACACGTCGCGCGTCGTCGCCCGGAACGCGACGTGGTCATCGCCGGTCAGCACGTCGTGCCCCTCGAGGAACGGGCCCGGTTCGGGAAGGTGTTCGGGGACGAAGACGTCCCACTCGTCGAACGTCGACCCACCCTCGTCCGGACCGGAGAACGGCGACGGGAACGGCATATCGAGTCCTCGAACCGGTGTCGCCGAGTGACTGTCCCCGAACACCTTCGGGATCGGTCGCTCACTCGGTCGCGACGGCTTCGTGGACCCGGACCCGGGTGACGTGTCCCCCGCAACCGCACTGCTCGACGTACTCGTAGTCGACCGCCTCGCCGAATGCCTCCTCGAGGGCGTCGAACAGGTAGCCCTCGGGGTGGCCGTGCTCGCCGTGGGTGACGAGGTTGACGTGGTTCCCGGGCGCGGTGTGGGTCACCGCGCGCCTCGCCTCGCGGAGGGTCGCCTCGCGGTCGGCGGCGTGTTCCGGCTTCTCGAGGTTCGCGGACCAGGAGTTGTCGTGGACGCGGTCGGTCACCGGGGCGACCTCGTCGTGGGTCGGCGCGGACATGCCCGGACGTCGGGGGTCCGCCGCCGAGAGCCGTTCCCCGAACACGTTCGGACCACTCGACCGCCTAACGTGTTCGGGTGAACGCTTCCGGGGGTCGGGAGCCTCGTGTGGGGTATGGAGGCGACAGACCCCCCGATCGATGGGACGGACGCCCCGACGGACCGGCCGCGCGAGCTGCTCGAGGCGGCGGACCTGCCGCCGCCCGAGCCCCTGAAGCGGACGCTCGAACGGCTCGCCGAACTCGACGACGGGACCGTTCTCGTGCAGGTGAACGACCGGGCGCCACAGCACCTCTACCCGCGGCTCGAGGAGCGCGGCTACGAGTACGACACCGTCGAGACCGACGACGGCGTGGTGACGGTCGTCTGGAAGGAGTAGTTTCGGTCGCTACCGTTTGGGGAAGCGAGCCCGGAACTCGTCGGGCGCGCGCTGCTCCACCTCGTACCCCTCGGGGTCGAACGCGGGCACCTCCTCGCGCATCTCGTAGAACAGCGGCTTCGGGTCGTGGTCGTTGACGACGACGAGCGTCTCGCCCGCCACCAGCGACTCGAAGACGTCGTGGATGCGGTCGTGTCGGTCGGCCGGCGCCAGCTCGCGAACGTCCAGTTCTCGCATGCGTGGGTCGAGGGGTGCCATCGCCGAGTGGCTGACCCCGAACGGGTTCGGGCGTGGCCCCGGTCGGTGCCTCGAACCGTCGTGGGCGTCGGCTGTCCCGCCTCGTGGGAATCCACGGAGAAGCTTTCCACGAGGGACGAGTAGTGGCGTGCCATGCCGACCCGAACGCGGCGGGATGCCATCCGATCGCTGGCCGCGGTGGCCGCGAGTCTCGGGGTCGCGACCGGGAGTGCGAGCGCCCGGTCGCCGACGGGACCGCGAGTGATATTCAACCGACAGACGCGACGGATCGCCGACCCGACGACCGTCGTCGTCCCGCGGGCCGACCTGCCGGAGGGCGGCTGGGTCGTGATCCACGACGGGGATCACCGCGGTCACGGTGGCGGTGGTGGCGGAAGTAGCAGTGGTGACGGTCACGACGGCGGTGGCGGAGACGGGGACGGCGATGGCGGTCACGGTGACGGGCACCACGACCACGGCATCCTCGGCGTCGAGGGTCCCCTCGATCCGGGGCACCACGGTGGACTGAAGGTGGAACTGTTCGATCCACCCGAACCGGGATCTCGGATACTGACGGCGATGCTCCACCGGGACACCGGCGAAGCGGGGATGTTCGAGCACGGCGAGGACCACAGCCTCGACCCGCACTACGGGCCGCCGGAGGACCGGGCGGTCGCCGAGGTTACGTTCCGGGAGGCGCCCTGAACGGGCGTTCCTGCGCGGGCCGTTCCGTCGGCGGTCACCCCACGGTCGGTCGCAGGAGGTCGCGGAGCCGACCGGCGTGTCGGTGGACGACGAGCACGAGGTTGGCACAGAAGACGAGGAGTCCGAGCGCCACGAGCGCCCCGCCGGCGACGGTCACGAGTGTCGGAAGCGAGAGGGCCTCCGCGAGGACCACGAGAGCGCTCCCGACGAGCGTCGCCGCGAGGTCGACCGCGGCGGCCCGGCCGTCGTACAGTTCGTCGACGGTGGGGACGGACTCGAGACCGATACGGTCGCTGTAGCGCTCCACCCAGACCAGGAACGGGACGACGTGATACAGCGTCCCGAGGAGGACGAACCCGACGACGCCGAGCGCGAGGAGGTGGATGCTCCACCGCGGACCGAGCGTCGTGTCGGGCGCGAGCGGGTCGGCGAGCCACGCGAGGCCGGCGACGACCGACCAGCCGGCGAGCGCGACGGCGACGACGGCGTAGCGTCGCAGCATCGGCCCCCGCTCGACCCGGGTCGCGGCGATCCGCCGTGCGAGGACGACGGCGACCCCGAGGAGCGACCCGGCGAGGAGGAGGCCGCCGACGCGGGCGAGTGGGGCCGATCCGACCAGCCGACCGCCGACGAGGAGGACCACCCCGGCGGGGTAGGCCCGCTCCTCGATGACTCGTATGCGGCGGTCGAGGGCGTCGAGATCAGTGGCGGTGAACATCGTCGCGAGCTGGTAGAGCGCCCCGACGACGGTGGCGAGGACGACCCCGAAGACCCCGAGCGTGGCGTGGGCGGCGAGGACTCGCGAGTACCCGACTGGGAGCGACAGCCACGCCCAGGAGGGGCCGGCGTAGTCGGCGGCGAGCGTCAGTCCGAGCGGCGTCAGGGCGACGAACGAGGCGAGCGCGAACGCGAAGTGCCGCTCGGTGACGTCGAGCGGTCGCGCCCGCGAGAGCGTCCGTCCGAGGTTGTAGGCGAACGTCCAGAAGCCGGCGAGCATCGCGAGGCCGAAGACCGGGAGCCAGTCCGTCGCCCCGGCGAGGAGCGCGACGACGAAGCCGGCGAGGCCCGCGGCGACGAGGCCGAGCTGGAGGTCGGCCAGCCGCCGGGAGTGCAACCGAACCCCGGACCAGACGGGGACGAACTGCGTCATCGCCCCGAGGACCGTGAGACAGACCCAGCCGACGAGCAGGAGGTGGACGTGTGCGAGCGGGGCGAACCCCCCGCCCGCGGCGTCCGCGGCCACGAGGACTCCCAGCACTGCACCGGCGAGCAGGAAGCCGAGGCCGGCCAGGAAGTGCCGGAGCGGCACCGCGGTCGGCGGGCCGACGCCGGTGTCGAGGTCGGCGGGGACGGCACTCATGGCTGCCCCGACGGGCGGGGGCGACCTCGGACTGACCCCGAACAGGTTCGTACGGACGACGCTCGGTCGGGGTGTAGGGGTCGGGTAGGGCCATGCGTGACAGTCACGACCACGGTCACAAGAGGGGACGAACCGGTTCCAATCGAGTGAAAACTACCGGTCGAAGGCGAGCACGGCCGCGTCGAGTCGGCCGAGTGGGACGCCGAGTCGCTCGTCGGGCTCCCACGGGACGAGGTCCTCGCGGCCCGTGATGAGGACGAGCCGCGACCACGACCCGCGGTCGAACGACCGGAACAGGTCGCGGTAGAGCGATTCGGGGTCGCCGAGCCGGATGCCGTAGGGGGGGTTACAGACGACGCGGTCGGCCTCCGGCGGGGTCTCCGTGGCGTCCGCGACCTCGAACGTCGAGACGTCGTCGACGCCCGCCGCCGCGGCGTTCTCGCGGGCGCACTCGACCCACTCGACCGCGACGTCGCGGCCGGTCACGGCGGTCCCGGCGTCAGAGACCTCCGGCTCTCGATCCCGCTTTCGGCCCGCGACGGGAGGACCGTCGGGGGCCTCGGCGGGCAGGAAGACGAGCCGGTCGAGCGCGTAACCCCGGTCGGGCGAGTGTGGCGCGCCGAGTTCGGCGAGCGCCGCCTCGACCGGGACGGTCCCCGACCCGCAGGTCGGGTCGAGCAGCGACTCTCCAGTAGTGAACCCGGCGAGTCGGACGAGCGAGGCGGCGACCGTCGGGCGGACCGGCGCGTCGTGTTCGCAGACCCGCCACCCGCGGTCGTGGAGCGAGTGGCCGGTGGTGTCGACGGCGAGGCGGAACCGGTCGTGCCGGACCGCCGCGTGCAGCGCCACGTCCGGGTCGTCGAGGTCCACCGCGAGGCGGTGGCCCGTCGCGTCGCGGTAGCCGTCGATGGCGGCCTGTCCGACGGCGTCGGCCACGTCCGGGCTCCCGAACGGGTGGTCGCCGTGACGCGAAGCACGGACCCCGAACGACTGACCCTCGGCGAGATACCGTTCGAGTGGGAGCCGTCGAACGGCCCGTGCCACGCCTTCGAGGTCGTCGAACCGGGTCTCGAGGAGGACGGCGAGCACGCGGTGTAGCGTCCGCGAGCGGCGGTTCAGGCGGGCGAAATCGGCGGGACCACATCCGAACCGGACGGCACCGCGGTGGTCGACGGTCGCGTCGCTCCCGACGAGGTCGGCCACCTCCGCGCTCGCGACGGCTTCGAGGCCCGGGTTCGTCGTCGCGACGGCGTCGAACGTCACGTCCGGTCGTCGTCGTCGGCAGGGATGAACCCCGCGGCCCGCAGGCTTTTTGTCGACCGGACGGGTAGTTCCACCCGAAACGGAGGTGTCACCGCGCCGTGACGCTGCCACCCGGCGGTTCGTCCGCCGCGCTCCCCGGACTCCCGACCGGTGCGCTCCCGGGACTCGACGCGCTCGCCGGACTCCCCCCGCTGTTCGCCGCCGCCGCCGTCGCCCTGGCGAGCGCCGTCGCCGTGGCCGTCGGGGCCTACCTCGGTCGGCGACGGGCCACCGCACGGATCGAGGAGGGCGAGCGCCGATTCCCCGGCGGCGCGATCGAGTGTCCGGAATGCGGGGCCGGTAACGAGCGTGGCTACCACTACTGCCGCGAGTGCGGCGCCGAACTCCCCGACTCCGTCTACGACGGCTCCGTCGGGTCGGGGGGAACGGGCGACACCGGCTTCGAGTGAGTCCGCGGTACGCCTCCGGAGGCGCCCGGTCGTGGGACGAGCGTGCGTCGTGAACCGAAGACACTTCTCGACGGGCGGACGACGGCGCGACGTGACCCTCTCTCGTCGAACCCTCTTCCGTCGCGGCGCGCTCTGCGGTGCCGTCGGTCTCGCGGGGTGTGTGGGCGGCCTGCCGGGCGACGACGACCCCCAGGGGACGGCGGACCTGCCGAGGCGACTCTGGTTCGAGGCGGTCACCCTCTCGGCATCGAAGCGAGGGGCGATCGACCCGATCGTCTTCGGGGACCTCCCCGAGGCGGAGCGGGAGATCGTCCGGACGGCACTCGAGGAAGGGGAGTACACGCTGGAGCGGGACCGGGGGCCCTCGGCGTTCGAGAGCCTCCGGGATCGGATCGAGGCGCGGACGGGAAACGGCGAGACGCTGGCGGTCTACCTCCGGCACGGGGAGAACTACTACCGCGTCGGGTTCGCCGACGGGGACCACATCGTCGCCCACCCCGACCAGTAGAGCGCCAGTGGGACCGGAACGGTTTCGGGGATTTCGAACGCGTGGGGACACGCGCGTGTCTCACGGGAGATACGTAACGGCCGGTAGTGGGCCGTATCGGACCGTAGCGGTCCGGAGCGTTCGGGAGGTCGACCCCGGACGTTCCGCTGGAGGTCGAAACCCCGTTCCCGATACGTGTTTTCCAGTCGAAAGGAGGGGGTCCGGCGGCGAGCGGGAGTGTGACGGTTCCGCGTGACCGTGTTACTTCGTCCGGAAGGCACGGTCGCCCGCGTCGCCCAGTCCGGGGACGATGTAGCCGTCGTCGTCGAGCCGTTCGTCGATGCTGACGGTCAGGAGATCCGCCTCGGGGACGGACTCACGGACGTTGACCAGCCCCGGCGGGGCCGACACCGCCGAGAGGGCGAGCAGTCGTTCGGGCGAGCCCTGGTCGAGCACCTCGCCCAGTACCGAGATCATCGTCGACCCCGTGGCGAGCATCGGGTCGGCGACGATGACCGTGTCCTCGGGGCCGAGTTCGGGGAGTTTGACGTAGTCCATCGAGATGGGGAACTCGCCCGACTCGTCCATCCCGGCGGCCTCGTCGCGGGAGGCGGAGACGACTCCCTGTTTCGCGCGCGGGAACGCCTTCAGCAGCCCCTCGACGAACGGCGTCGCCGCCCGGAGCACGTTCACCACGACCACCCGGTCGAGGCCCTTGACCTTCTCGCCGGTCGTGTCGGCCAGCGGGGTCGTGATGGAGACGAACTCCGTGTCCATCATCCCGTCGATGATCTCGTAGCCGCAGATCCGTCCCAGCTTCACGAGGCCCTTGCGGAACTCCACCTGCTCGGTGGCGACCGACCGCAGGTCCGAGAGGGTGTGCTTCGCGAGGGCGTGCGTGACGACGAAGGCGTCGCCGCGGTCCTCGATGGCCATACCCGGGTGAGGGTCCGCGACCGGGATAAATGGAGGTGGCCGCCGTCCGGGCCGCCGAATCGCCCGTATCAGGCGGGCGCCTCGATGCCGAGTTCGTCGAGGAGCGTCCGCGCCGCCGCGGCCGAGGAGCCCGGCCCGCGAGCCGTCACGAGGTCGCCGTCGACCCGGACCGAGGTGTCGGAATCGAGTTCGGCGTCCCAGTCCGCGCCCGCGGCGCTGACCTCGTCCTCCACCCAGTAGGGCAGTTTCCGGCCGTCCGGCATCAGGTCGTCCTCGTCGACGATCCCCTCCTCCCAGGCGTTCGGGAAGCCCGTCACCGAGCGCCCCTCGACGAGGAATCCGCCGTCGCTGCCGCGCGTGAACGCGAGGATCCCGACGGCGTGACAGACAACCAGCGCCGTTCCATCGTCTCCCTCGACCGTCTCGCGCAGGAGTTCCCGCGCGTGACGGTCCTGGTTGACGTCCCACTCGGTGCCGTGACCGCCGGGGAACACCACCGCATCGTAGTCGGCGGCGTCGACCCGGGCCAGTCGTTCGGGGTCGTTCAGCCGCGGGTCCGCCTCGTCGACCTCGCGGACCCGTTTCGCAGTGTCCTCGCCGACGTTCTCCGGGTCGACCGACCGCTCGTCGACCACCGGTGGATCGCCGGTCGGCGTCGCCACCGTCACGTCGACGCCCGCCTCGTCGAGCGTCTGTAGCGGTTCTACGCACTCCTCGCCCCAGTAGCCGTGCTCGCTGACCACGAACAGCGCGTCGGTCATTCCAGTGGGAGGTTCCGGCGCTGGCCGGAAGAGTCCCGCGATACCGTCCCGGAGCGGTCCGGTTCATAGGGGTTATCGTAGCCGGCCGGAGGATTCGACTCGCTGATACGGATCGAGCGGCGTGGTCCTCGGACTAGAAGGTACGAGTAACTACGATAACCCCTATCAGTCCCGAGGCGCGGTCAGGGCCCCCGACTACTGGCGCAGCACCACGAGGTAGGTCAGGACCGCGATGAGGAGCGTCCCGATGGCGACGTTCGTCGGAGTGAACTCGGTGACGCCGATGAAGTCGAGCCCCCAGACGACGGCGCTCGCGAAGACGAGCGAGAGCAGCAGGTCGAGCGCGAGCAGCACGCGGATGTCACCCTCGGAGGTCACAGGGGGACTCCTGTGCCCGGGGACTTGAATCCCGACGGTAGTGGGCAGTACGCGATCGAACGGGGAGAAGCACCGACGGTTCCGTATCCGAACGAGCGGAAGATGCCGCAGATACTACCACCTCGAAAGCCCCCGCTGGCTGGACTCGGGGGACTCGCTGCGCTCCTCACTCACTCCGCTCGTTGCGGTGCTTGCGTCGTCCGCCGTCGTCCAGCCAGCGGCCCCTTTCAGTCCCGCCCATGCCGGCTGATCAACCGGGGCTGGTGGGACTGAAAGGGGCGGGCGGCTACGGGAAGCACGGCGACGTAAGCACCGCAGGAGGGAGGCGGAGCCGACCGACGAGGCGCGCAACGAGCCGCGCGACCGTAGCCGGCCGGGGCCTTCGAGGTGATACTCTCTAATCAGTCCCGTCCTGTCCGAGCATCACCGACGGGGTAGAGTAGACTGGATGGGTCCTACTCCTCGTCGGCGTCCTCGGGCGCGTAGTAGTACTCGCCCTCCTTCTTCTGCTGGCGGTCCTTCTGCGAGCCGGGCTTGTTGATGCGGGGTCGACCCGTCCGCTGGTCGCGGCGGAACGTCACGTCGAGGTTCGCGAGGAACTCGTTCATCCCCGCGCGCATCCCGACGGGCTTGCCCGCGCGGCCGTGCTCGGCGGGAGTCCCCTCGAACACCTGTAGGCGGTCGGCCAGCAAGTCGATCATGTAGATGTCGTGGTCGATGACCATCGCCGTCGCGCCGTGGTTCTCGGTGTACCGGCGGATGGCTCGCGTGGCCTGGACCCGCTGCTCGACGTCGAGGTGGGCGCTCGGCTCGTCCAGCAGGTACAGGTCCGCGTCTCGGGAGAGACACGCCGCGATGGCGACCCGCTGGCGCTCGCCACCGGAGAGATCCGTGAGGTTCTGCTCCATGATGCGGTTCAGCTGGAGCGGCCCCGCGATCTCGGTGTTCCAGTACGACGAGCCGAAGTCGTCGGTGATCGAGGCGAGGAACGCGTCGACCCGCATCGGCTGGTCGATCTCGACGTACTGTGGCTTGTAGGAGATCTCGAGCGCGAAGTCGACCTCGCCCTCCGTGGGCTCCAGTCGACCCGCCAGGAGCTTCGCGAAGGTGGACTTCCCGATGCCGTTCGGGCCGACGATGCCCAGGACCTCGTTCCGGCGGATCTCCCCCGCGTCGATCTCGAGGCTGAACTCCCCCTCGCCGTAGGACTTGACGATGTCGGGGTACTCGACGAGGATGTCGGCGTTGCCCGTCACCGTCCGGGGGGCGTGCTCCTCGAACTGGATGGCCTCCGGGCGGATCCGCATGTTCTCGTTCTCCAGATACCCGGAGAGGTACTCGTTGATGCCGTTGCGCGTCGATTTGGGGCTCGTGACGACGCCGAACGCCCCCGGCTCCCCGTAGGCGACGTGGAGCGTATCGGCGATGAGGTCGAGGATCGCGAGGTCGTGCTCGACGACCATCATCGAGCGGTCCTCCTCCTCGGCGAGTTCCCGTATCAGTCGTGCGGCGGTGACCCGCTGGCCGATGTCGAGGTAGGGGGTCACCTCGTCGAGGAAGTAGAAGTCGGCGTCGCGGACGAGCGTCGCCGCGAGCGCGACTCGCTGGAGTTCGCCACCGGAGAGCGTGTCGATGTCCTGGTCGACGACCGCCGCGACGCCGAGCCGCTCGACGATATCGTCGGCGACGCCGCGCTCGTCGACCCGCGAGAGCAGTTCGCGGGTGTTCCCGTCGAACCGGTCGGGGATCCGGTCGACGTACTGCGGCTTGCGCGCGACGGTGAGCCCGCCCTCCTCGAGGGCCTCGAGGTAGTTCTGGAGCGCCGTCCCGCGGTACTGGTCGAGGATCTCGTCCCACCCCGGCGGGTCCTCGTAGCGTCCGAGGTTGGGGGTGATCTCGCCGGCGAGCACCCGCACCGCCGTGGACTTCCCGATCCCGTTCGGTCCGAGCACGCCCGTCACGCGGCCCTCGCGGGGCGCCGGCAGGCCGTAGAGCCCGAAGGCGTTCTCGCCGTAGCGGTGGGCCGGCGCCTCGTCGAGTTCCTGGGGGAGGTTGATGATCTGGATGGCGTCGAACGGGCACTTCTCGACGCAGATGCCGCAGGTCTCGCCCAGACAGATCTCCTCGGAGATGCTGATCTGGTCGGGCTTGCCGTCGAACTCCCCGCCCTCCTCGTAGCGCTCCTCGCGGGTGACGATACACTCCTTGCCCGTCCGGTTGGGCGGGCAGAAGTTCGCACACTCGTAGTTGCAGCGGTCGGGCTGGCACCTGTCCAGGTCGACGACCGCGATGCTGTCCTCGGCCATCAGAAGGTGGTCCCGGTCGTGAGCAGCACCGTCCAGCTGACGAACCAGAGCGAGAACGTCATGAACGCCACGTAGAGGTAGTCCTTCGCGCCGAACTCCTGGATGTCGACCGCGACGAGCCCCGCGCGCCCGAGCGCCTCCAGTATCGGGAACTGGACGAGGACCGCCGCGACCACCACGACGACCCCCGTCGTCGACGTGGCCGGGTCGGCCGCGCCCGCGGTCACCACGGACGAACCGATGGCCGCGAGGATGCCCGCGATCGACGCGAGCGTCGTGACCGTCAGGCCCCGGATGTGGGAGGCCCGAGCGTCGGCCGTTTCTGTCGCCATACCCACCGTTCGGCGGGGTGGCGGCAAAAGCGGTTCGCTTGCTAGGTGGGTATGTGAGTCTCTGTGTCGTGTGTCTCGAGAGTGGTAGAAACGACTTCGAAGCCCTCGCGTTCTCGTCGGCTGCGACTCGCTGTGCGCTTCGCCTCGCTCCCTGCGGTCGCTCGGCTGCAGTGCTTGCTTCGTCTCGCTCGACGAGAACGCTCGCCCTTCGAGTCCGCCAGGAACCGCACCGCACCGCGCCAACCCTCCCCCGCCTCGGGCACGCCCGCCTCCGTCGGGCGGCCCTCGGTGGCCGGGCCCCTCGTTTGGCCGAGCGAACCGCGGTTTCCCGACCGAACGCTCTTGTCCGATCCATCCCAAACCCCACGCATGTCCCTCGAGTTCACGGCCGACGGCACCGCCCTCGTCGTGGTCGACATGCAGAACGGGTTCTGCAAGCCGGACGGGTCGCTCTACGCGCCGGGGAGCGAGGCGGCCATCGAGCCAGTGGCGTCGCTGGTCGACCGCGCTCACGACTCGGGGGTGCGAGTGGTCTTCACCCGCGACGTACATCCCCCCGAGCAGTTCGACGGCGCTCACTACTACGACGAGTTCGAGCGCTGGGGCAAGCACGTCGTCGAGGGCTCCTGGGAGGCCGAACTGGTCGAGGAGCTCGACGTGCGCGAGGACGACCACGTCGTCGAGAAGCACACCTACGACGCGTTCCACGAGACCGAGCTCGACGGCTGGCTCTCCGCGCGGGGCATCGACGACCTCGTGATCTGCGGGACGCTCGCGAACGTCTGCGTGCTCCACACGGCGGGCTCGGCGGGACTCCGTGACTACCGGCCGGTCCTGGTCGAGGACTGTATCGGCGCCATCGAGGACGACCACCGCGAGTACGCCTTAGAACACGCCGACTGGCTGTTCGGCGAGGTGGTCCCGGGCGAGGACGTGACGTTCGCGTGAGCGGCGACCCCGGTCGCGGTTCCGACGCCCCCGCGGAGCCCCGACTCAGGCGCTACCGGCCCGGGGACGGCCCCGCCGTCCGCGCGGTCCACGAGCGCGCGCTCCACGACGCGGGGACCGACCCCGCGGACGTGCCGGGCAACGACGACCTCCACAGCATCGAGTCGGCGTACCTCGCCTCGGGTGGGGAGTTCCTCGTCGTCGACTGCGGTACGGCCGACGACCCGGAGGTGGTCGCGACGGGCGGGTACAAGCCCACGGAGAGGCGGGAAGGGAGTTCGGGGAGCGAGCCGGGGACCGTCGAACTGTTCCGGATGGCGGTAGCTCCCGAGCGCCAGGGCGAGGGCCACGGCGCGCGCGTCCTCGCGGGGCTGGAGCGGCGGGCCCGCGAGCACGGCTTCGAACGAGTCGTCCTGTTGACGGCCGTCCGACAGGATTCGGCGGGGTTCTATGCCGCCCACGGCTACCGGGAGACCGGTCGCGAGCGGTACGGCGAGTACGAACTGATCGACTTCGAGAAGCGGCTGTAGACGGGCGCGAGTCAGTCCTCGTCCTCGTCGCCACCGCCGCGGAACAGCCGGTACGCGCCGGTCCCGTGCGCGACCGCCCCCGGTTCGCCGTCGCCGGGGACCTCGCCCGTCACCAGCACCTCCGAAACGCCGACGCTCCGGCCCGCACGGATGACCTCGGCCTCCGCCTGCAGGTCCCCCGCCGCGGGCCGGAGGTAGTTGACGTTGAGGTTGATCGTGGCCATCCCGTCCTCCAGCGGGTCGTCGAGGTACGGCCGGAGGGCGATCCCGCCGACCACGTCGATCAGCGTCGAGGCGACCCCACCCTGTATCGGGTGGCGTTCGCCCTCCTCGGCGCCCTGCCACGGGACGTTCGTCAGCTTCGACTGGTAGGGGATGGACATGACCGCCCGTCCCTCGCCCAGTTCCTCCACCTCGACGCCGAGCCACGAGAGGAACTCGTGCTGGGTGTCGAAGTAGTGCTGGAGGGCGTCGAGGGCTCCGTCGGGGATCTCGTGTGGCTCGCGGTCGGGCATGGCGTGGTCGTCGCCCGCCGCGGGCTTATGATTCCCGGCGCGGGGTGTCGGGCCGGGGAGAGTCCGGCGCTGCGGTACGGTCCGGGTCCCTGCCGACCCCGGCCCCGCTCACAGCGCGTCCTCGATCCGTCCCGCCACCTCCCGGGCGCGCTCGGCCAGCCGTTCGGGGACGTTCCCGGCCTCGACCGCTGCGTCGAGTTCGTCGTCGTCGACCCGCTCGACCCGGCCGTCGGCGTGCTTGACGACGTCGACGTGCAGATCGACGTACCGCACGGCCCCCGGAAAGATCTCGAGCGGCGTGCAGACGTTGACGTACGTCCCCCGCGTCTCGCCCTCGGCGCTCCGGTAGACGGTGGCGTACCACCATCGGCCCTCGACGAACTTCGTCGCGGCGACGTCGCCCGACCGCCGCTCGACGCCGAGCGCGTCGTAGCTCCCACCGGGGGTCATCTCTCGTTCGATCCGAACCGCGCCGTTGGGGTCGTACTCGACCACGTCGCCGCGGCCGAGCGTGATGAGCCGGCCCTCGGGTTTGCCGTGCTCGATGGCG
This sequence comes from Halobacteriales archaeon, assembly GCA_041642135.1. GTDB lineage: Archaea > Halobacteriota > Halobacteria > Halobacteriales > Haloarculaceae > Salinirubellus. The sequence goes on from JBEPXB010000007.1 coordinate 14,471, forward strand.
ATCCGGTCGCCCTCGTGGGGGCCGAACTGCCGGGTGACGGCCGCGAACGGGAACTCGCCCGAGGGCTCGCAGACCGCCTCGGCGAAGTCGACGGCGGCGCTCGCGGCGTCGGTGGTGGCCTTCGTCCGGTGGTGGCCGGGCATCGTCGTCGTCACCTCCCGGCGGAGGTCGTCGAGCGCGAACCGCGACTCGCGGCCGAACCAGACCCACGCCGTTCCCAGGGGGGCGACCAGCCGCGCCGGCGCCGTGTCCGGGTCGGCCTCGGCGAGCACCCGCGTCACGTCGTCCGCGAGCGCGTTCGCCCGTACCAGCGCGGCGCGGAGCGCGTCCATGTCGGCGTCGTCGGCCCACCGCGTCCACCGGGGGACCCATCCTTCGGGTGGGTCGACCGAGAGGAGCGAGGCCATCCGCGCCGCCTCCGAGTTCCCGGTGCCACCACCGCCCGACCCGCGACGGAGTTCGACGAGGCCGCCGTCGACGACGAGGTCGGTCGAGAGCGCCGGACGGTCCTCGCCCCACGACGGCGCGGGCTCGCGGACCTGCACCCGGAGGACGTCGCCCTCCTCGACGTACCCCTCGGCGTCGTCGTAGGCGAGGTAGCCCTCTCCTTCCCCGAGATCGACCACGGCACCCCCGCCGAGCGTGTCCGTTACGACGCCCTCGAACACCGCGCCGGCGGGCGTCGGATCGGTCCACGAGAGCGTGTCGACGCCGACCCCGTCGAGCCGTTCGCGGACGGCGGCGACCGTGTCGGTTCTGCCGACCACGCCGACCCCCTGTCGGTCGGGGGTCGTCGACACCGTCGCGTCGGGCGGGGCGACGTCGAACCCGGCGTCGAACCGGTCGCGGATGGGCTCGGAGGCGAGCACCACCTCCGCGCTGGCCTCGAACAGCCGGGTCAGCGCCGTCGCGTAGATGCCCCGGACCCTGACCCGTGGGGCGTCGGCGGTGGGATCGCCTCCTTCCGAGCTCCCGTCCTCGCGGTCCTCACCCTCGCCCCCCTCGCCGCTCATAGGGCGTCGGGGGTCGTCGCGAACCGGACCCGGTCGTGGACGGTCGGTCCGAGGGTGAGTTCGATCACCTCCTCGTCCAGGACGCGCCCGTCCTCGACGAACGCGCCCCAGGTCTCGAATCGGAGCCAGCCGCGGAGGTCGGCCGCGTGGGTGTAGAGGTCCAGTCTCGCGCCCTCGTGGGTGGAGAACTCGCTCGAACTGTGGGCCATCGAGAGGTCGGAGTGGAGGGTGTCGTGGCGCTCGAAGAACGCCTCGAGGTCGGCGGCCGCCTCGTCGACGAGGTCGGCGACACGGTTCGAGGCCTCCTCCAGTCCCTCGGTCGAGAGGCCGGCATCGCGGAGCGCCTGCTGCTCGCGCTGGTCGAAGTGCATACCGCGTGTTCGTCCGGTCGCCTCCCAAACGTTGCGGTCACGGCCGCGGTGTCCTCCCCGTGGCCGGTTCGGACACGCCGGTCACTCCCCCCGGATCCGTTCCTCCTCGTCGAGCAGGGGGTGCCGCGGGAAGCCCGCGGGGGGGTCCCAGGGGGAGACGATCGAGAGCAGGCGGGCCAGGACGAACCCCGTCAGCCCCCAGACGACGTCCCCGCCGACGCGGAAGAACGGCAGGCCGACGGTCCCGCCCTCGGCGTTGCGCCGCTCCTCGACGCTGTAGACCTCGGGGTCGGTCAGGTCCGCCGCCGAGAGCACGACCACCCTCACCACCTCCCGTTCGTCGGGTTCGTACCTGCGGTCGGGGACCCGCGCGACGAACGGCCGGACGACGTGGCCGTACGGCCCGGGGACGTCGTCGAGCCGACCGACGATCTCGGCCTCTTCCGGCCGGATGCCGACCTCCTCGTTGGCCTCGCGGAGCGCCGTTCCGGCGAGGTCGGCGTCCTCGGGTTCGTAGCCGCCGCCCGGGAACGCCATCTCCCCCGGGTGGGCCTCGAGGTCGGGCGACCGCTCGGTGAACAGCAGGTGGTCGCCGTCCGCGCGCTCGATGACCGGCACGAGCACGGCCGCGGCGCGACCCGAGTCGCGCTCGACCTCGCGGGGGCGGTAGTCGGCCATCCGTCCGAGGTCCAGCTCCATCCGTGTCGTGTAGGGAGCCCGGACGCTTGTAGCCGTTTCGTCCGCGGCTAGAGGGTCGTTTAGATGAGAGGAACTGAGCCATTCCAGTCATCGAGTTGGTCTGGAAAGCCCCCGGGTTCCTCGAGAAACCGGCTCCTTTCATACGGTCGTGCGTAACGATGTACCGGCGATCACCCGACGGGGTCGATTAGCGCCGGTAAAGGACGACGCACGACCGTATCAGTCCCCACCCGATCCGTTTCGCAATCAGCCATCGCTCACCTGAACACGACCACGACAGTCCAGACGAGTCAGTCCACCGACCGCAGGAACTCGTCCAGCCGGTCGTTGACCGCCACCGAGTGCTCGACGTGGGAGAGTCGTCGCCCCTCGACCGCCTCGAACCTTCCGCGGGGGAGGCCCTCCGCGAGTTCCTCGCTGGCCGACATCGGCACCACCGGGTCGTCGACGGCGTGGAGGACGAGCGCCCGGTGGTCGAGTTCGTACAGCGGGCCGGCATCGAACGACAGCGCGGCGGCCAGCTGTGCATCGCGCACCTCCGCGGGCGGGTCCTCCTCGCGGCGCCACTCGACGACCTGCTCGACGAGGTCCGGTTGCGCTTCCAGGAACTCGGGGGTGAACAGCTCCGAGAGTGCGTCGGGGGACTCGAAGGGCGCCTCGAACGCCTCGCGGTCGACCGCCCCGCCTGACGTCGCGGTCCCGACGAGCGTCAACGACCGGGCGCGACCGAACTCGCGGGCGTGGCGGAGACAGACCATCCCCCCGAGACCGAACCCGAGGTGGTGCGCTCGAGTGACTCCAGCGTCCGCGAGGACCGCCTCGAGATCGGTCGCGAGGGTTTCCGCGTCGTAGGGACCGGGCGGCTGTTCGGGGCCGGTCCCCCGGAGGTCGACAGCGAGCGTCCGGAAGGGCGCGAGCGCGCCGTGCTGCCAGCCCCACTGCCACGGGCCGAACCCGGCCTCGCCGACGAGCGCGACCGCCTCGCCGTCCTCGGCGCCGGCCGTCGCGTACCGTAGCGTCGTCCCGTCGGGGGCGGAGGCCGTATGCACGTCGGCGGTTCGGTTCCGGGGGAGTATGAATCGACCGTCCGGCAGCGACCGTCCCGAACTCCGCGGAAGATGGGGCGATCCGGGTGATCTGGGGGTGTCGGCGACCGACCGACGTCTCCGCCGTTCCGCACACGAGCCGGTGACGCCGCACTCGGGGTTCGCAGAGCGGCGTAGCCACCTCGTTCGTGGCGGTTAGGCCCCCACGTCCCCCGTCCGGGCGGCCTCGCGACCACCCGCGGACCGACCCGCGCTCCGTTCAGGTCACGGGGTGGGTGGTCCCGTTCTCCTACTTCAACCCTCGGAGCTTCGATTCGCGGGACCTCGGTCGACGCCTCCCGGTTCGACACATATCGGCCGGGCGGGGCGGATGTGAACTCGTCGTGTGGGCTCGGTGATCGATGCGGTCCGGACAGTCGTCCCCGGACCTCCCTCGCCCCGCCGTGGACTTAAGTTCGACCTGCACCTACTCTCCCCCGTGAGCACCCGCACGAGTGCCCTCGACGCGGTGGTGTTCGGGGTGGACGTGCAGAGCGGTGACGTCCGGGGGGACGCGCCCTCCTACGCCCTCGTCGCCTTCGACGGCGAGCACGTCGACCGGGACGTGGTCTCCCTGCGCAAACTCCGCCGGCTCGTCGACCGCGAGGAGCCCGCCCTCCTCGCGACGGACAACATGTACGAACTCGCGGCGGACAAGGACGACCTCGTCCGCTTTTTGGGCTCGCTCCCGTCGAAAACGAAGCTCGTGCAGGTGACCGGTGCCGAGCGGCCCGAGACGCTCTCGCGGGTCGCCTCCCGCCACGGCGTCCCCTACGGGAAGGACCCGATGCAGGAGGCGGAGGCCGCGGCGCGACTGGCGGCGATGAACGTCGGCCACGAGGTGTCGGCGTTCACCGACCGCACGACCGTGAAGGTCTCGCGCGGCCGCTCGACCGGCAAGGGCGGCTGGTCGGAGGACCGCTACACCCGGCGCATCCACGGGAACGTAAAGCGCGCGGCGAGGGAGGTCGAGTCCGAACTCCAGGGTGCCGGTCTCGACTACGAGAAGGAGGTGACCGAGAAGTACGGGGGGTACTCGCAGGCGCTGTTCGAGGTCGAGGGCACGCCCGGGGACATCCCGGTCTCGGCCCGGCGCTCGGGTGACGTCCGCGTGGAGGTAGAGCGCCAGCGCCGGGACGGCATCGAGTTCCGGCCGCTGGCCAAGCGACGGGACCACGTCATCGTCGGCGTCGACCCCGGTACGACCACCGCAGTCGCGGTACTGGACCTCGACGGCGAGGTGTTGGACGTCCTCTCGACGCGGACGGCGGACATGGCGGCGGTCATCGAGTGGATCATCGAGCGCGGCCGGCCGATACTCGTCGCCGCGGACGTCACGCCGATGCCCGGGACCGTCGAGAAGATCCGCCGCTCGCTCGACGCCGCCGGGTGGACCCCCACCTCCGATCTGCCGGTCGACGGCAAGCAGCACCGCACCCGCGAGGAGGGGTACGACAACGACCACGAGCGGGACGCGATGGCCGCCGCGCTCTACGCGTTCGACGCCCACGAGGACCAGTTCCGGCGTATCGCCCGGAAGGTCCCGCCCCAGCTCGACCGCGGGGAGGTGACGGCGAGAGTGGTCGCCGACGAGGAGTCCGTCGAGGCCGTGCTCGCCGATCTCGAGGACGACGAGACCGAGACCGAGGAGGAGAGCGAGCACAGCCCCCGCGAGCTGAGCGAGGACGAGCGCAAGATAAAGCGGCTGAAGGCCCGGGTCGAGCGGCTCGAGGGCCACGTCGAGGACCTCCGGGAGACCGTCTCGGAGAAGGACGAGCGCATCGAGGAGTACGAGACGAAACTGAGTGACGCCCGGCGCGAGGAGCGACGGGAGGCGCGCGAGCGTCGCGAGGTCTCCCGGCTCGAACGCGAGACCGACCGGCTCGAGCGCGAACTCGAGGACGCCCGCGAGCGCAACGAGGAACTCGAGGGGGAACTCGAGCGGCTGAAGGCGCTCTGGCGGCTCGACCACTCGAACTTCGCCGACGTGGCCGAGGAGAAGGCCGGGCTCGTCCCCGTCAAGCCCGTCGAGCAGTTCACCAAGGCCGCCATCGAGGACGCCGAGCGGCGGTTCGGGCTGGCGAAGGACGACGTGGTCTACCTGCGGGACGCCTCCGGTGCCGGCCGAGAGACCGCCGAGCGGCTCGCCGCCGTCGAGCCGCGGGTCGTCCTCCGGAACGGCAACCTCTCCCAGCAGGCCGACGAGGTGCTCTTCGAGCACGGGGTGCCCGTGGGCCCGGCCGACGACGTCGCGATCCAGGAGGTCGACGAGCTGGCGGTCGCCCGCGACGCCGAGGTCGAGGCCGTGATCGACGACTGGGAGGAGCGCGCCGAGGACCGCCGGCGCGACCGGAACGCCGAGATGGTCGACCGGCTCATCAGCGAGCACCGGGCGGATCGCGACCTCGACGAACTCCGGGGCGAGGGGGACTGATACGGTCGTGCGTAATTCTTTGCCGCCTCACGGGCCCCTCGTTCCGTCCCACCGGTCTCGAGACACCGATCGTCCTGAAGATCGCTGAAAACGGTTACGCACGACCGTATGACAGACTTGTGGGGGAC
>JBEPXB010000008.1:0-20174 GCA_041642135.1 Halobacteriales archaeon
CCTCCTCGCCCGACCTGCCGAGTTTCAGGGAGAACTCCCCCTCGAGGACGTAGTAGAGCTCCTCCTGTTTGCCGTGGGCGTGGTACTGGATCTCCTCGCCGGGCTCGAAGTACCAGACGGTGACGCGCATCTCCTCGGCGCCGAGCGCATCGCCGACACCCTTGATGTCGAGGTCCGGCGGTACGCCCTCGACCTCCGAGAGGTCGGTCACCGGTACGTCGTCCAGGTGGACCACTTCGTAGTCTGCCATGCCAGGCGTTCGCTCTCGGGCCCGAGGGAAAAGCGTAGCGCCGGCACGATCCGGGTGCCGATGTTCGCGGGGAAGGGGGGAGAGGCTCATACGGTCGTGCGTAACCATTTTCAGCGGTCTTCAGGACGATCGGTGTCTCGAGACCGGTGGGACGGAACGAGGGGCCGTGAGGCGGCAAAGAATTACGCACGACCGTATCAGGCCCCTTCGAGGACCTCGTCGCGGAGCCGCGGGAGGGCGTCGACGACGTCGGCCCGGAAGTCGTACTCGGCGCGGTCCGAGACCGTGGTCGAGTCGAGGTTCACGACGACGAGCGTCGCGCCCTTCGAGGCGGCCGTCCGCGGGAACGACGCGGCCGGCTCGACGGTGAGCGAGGAGCCGACGACGAGGAACGTATCGGCCCCCTCGGCGAGCGCCTGCGAGCGGTAGAGCGCGTACTCCGGCAGTTGTTCGCCGAACAGCACCGTGTCGGGCTTGAGCGTCCCCCCGCAATCGGAGCAGGTCGGCGGGACCGACCCGTCGTTCCGGACGGCGTCGAAGTGGGGCTCGCCGTCGTACCGCGTCCGGCAGTCGGTGCAGACGACGCGCGCGCCGTTGCCGTGTATCTCGACCACCTCCTCGCTCCCCGCCTGCTGGTGGAGGCCGTCGACGTTCTGTGTGATGACCGCGTCGAGGTGCCCCTCGCGTTCGAGGTCGGCCAGCACCTCGTGTGCGGGGTTCGGCTCGACCCCGTCGCCGAAGACGGCCTCGACCATGTCGACGCGGTCGCGCCAGAACCCCTCCGGGTCGGCCTCGAACCGGGAGATGTGGAAGTCCATCGGGTCGTACTGGTCCCAGATGCCGCCCTCGCTCCGGAAGTCGGGGATACCCGAGGGGGTCGACACCCCCGCACCGGTCATCGCGACGACCGAGTCCGCGTCACGGATCGCCCCCGCGGCGAAGCGGAGTTCGGTCTCGTCCATGTGACCGCACAGCACGTCGAGGCGCAAAAGCCTCGCGGCCCGTCAGCCGCCCGAGCCCGAGACGGCGGTCGGGCCCGGGTTCACAGCGGTCGATCGAGTTTCAGCCGGCGGGTCTCGAACCCCCGACGCTCGTAGAACGACCGGGCGCGGTCGTTCCCGACGTTGACCGAGAGGCCGACCCGCTCGCAGTCCCGCCCCTCGCCCCACTCGACCGCCCGGTCCAGCAGCGCGTCGGCCACCCCCTCGCCGCGGGCATCGGGGACGACGTACAGTTCGCCGACCTGGAGCGTCGTTCCACGGTCGAACACCGGCGGCGACGCCGAGACCGACGCCCGGACGAAGCCGAGCCACTCCTCCCGCTCCGCGACCCAGACCCCACTGTCCTCGTCCGCCAGCTGCTCGTGACGGTAGCTGATGCCGTGCTCGCGCGCGAAGTCCTCGTCGACGAGTTCGTTGTAGTCGTCGATCGCGGCCATTTCGCGGGCGAACGGCAGCCAGAGCTCCTCGACCAGCCGCTCCACCTCGTCCTCGCGGAGAGGGCGTACCCGGACGTCCATGCCACCGTGACCGGAGCCGTCCCCCAAAGCTCCGGCGGAGTCGGGGAGGCCCGCCGGACCCGGCCGGGCGCCGGCGCCGAGAACACGTGTGCCGGCCGACGTGTGGGTAGAACACTTATACCGGCCGACGCGTGGGTGCGAGTCGTGCATGTACGCGAGATCACTTCAGGAGGGACGGTGGAATGAGCAGCTTCGTCCTCGTCCACGGGGCCTACCACGGCGCGTGGTGCTGGTACAGGGTGAAGCCCGAACTCGAATCCCGTGGCCACGAGGTCGTGACGTTCGACCTGCCGGCCCACGGCATCGACGAGACGCCCTACGCGGAGGCGACGCTCGATGGATACGTCGATCGGGTGTGTGAAGCGGTCGAGGAAGCCGGCGAACCCCCGGTGCTCGTCGGCCACAGCATGGCCGGGATGCTCATCACCGCCGCGGCCGAGCGCGTGCCCTCGGGGATCGGGGCGCTGGTCTACCTGACGGCGTACCTGCCGGGCGACGGGGAGTCGATGCTCGACCAGCGGAGCGAGGCCTCGCTGGTGACCCAGCACTTCGAGGTCGACGAGGAGCGCGGCGTCGGGTGGGTGCCCGAGCCCTGTCTCGACGAGGCGTTCTACGCCGACTGCGCCGCCGAGGACCGCGCGCTCGCGCGGTCGCTGGTCCGCCCGGAGCCCATCGACCCCATCTCGACGCCCGTCACGGCGACCGAGGAACGGTTCGGGAGTGTCCGCCGGGTCTACGTCGGCTGTACCGAGGACCGCGCGATAACCCGGGAACAGCAGGAGACGATGCTGGAGGAGCACGGCGCGGACCTCGAACTGACCCTGGAGGCGTCGCACTCGCCGTTCCTCTCGATGCCCGGCGAGACGGCCGACGCGCTGGAGACGGCGGCGGAGCGGGAATAGGGAAGGCGACGGCCGGAGACGGGACGGGTCGCCGGAACGACCCCCGCCGGTCTCAGTACGTCGGGACGTTCTCCAGTTCCTCGGGGTTCAGGTTCGTCTCGTCGAAGGCGTCCCGGGCGATGACGCGCTTGTGGACCTCGTCGGCGCCGTCGACGATGCGGAACGCGCGGACGGACTTGTAGAAGTCCGACAGCGGGAGATGCTCGGAGATGCCCGCGCCGCCGGTACACTGGACGGCGAGGTCGATCGCCTCCTGGGTGGTGTTCGCGGCGAACACCTTCGACATGGCGACGGGGATGCGGGCCTCCTCGCCGGCGGTGATCTCGCGGGCGGCGTGGCGGACCATCGTCCGGGTGGCGTGCAGGCGCGTCTCCATGTCCGCGATGGCGTAGCGCTGGGACTGCTTGTCCGAGAGCTTCGTCCCGAACGCTTCACGGTCGTCCATGTACGTCTTGGCGATGTTCAGCGCGCGCGTGGCCATCCCGGTGTAGCGCATGCAGTGGGTGAGTCGAGCGGGACCGAGCCGCTGCTGGGCGTGGGTGAACCCCTCGTCGAGTTCACCGAGCAGGTTCTCCTCGGGGATCCGGACGTCGTCGTAGCGGATCTCGGCGTGGCTGGAATGGACGAGCGACGGGCCGAGGTGAGGCGTCGGCTCGACGATCTCCACCCCGTCGGTGTCGGCGGGGACGAGGAACAGCGAGGTGCCGGTGTACGGGTGGGCGTCCATGTCCGTGCGGGCCATCACGATGAGGAAGTCCGCCTCGTCGCCCTGCGTGGTCCACCACTTGTGCCCGTTGATGACCCACTCGTCGCCCTCTTTCTCGGCGCTGGTCTTCATCATCTTCGGGTCCGAACCGGCGCCCTCGCGGGGTTCGGTCATCGAGAAGCCCGAGCGGACGTCGCCGGCGACCAGCGGCTCTAAGTACTCCTGTTTCTGTGCCTCGGTGCCGACGAGTTCGATGGTGTGCATGTTTCCCTCGTCGGGGGCGTCGACGCGCATCGCCGTCGCGCCGAGCAGCGACCGGCCGGCCTCCTCGAACAGCGGGAGGACGTCCGCGAACTCGTGGCCCATTCCCCCGTGTTCCTCACCGATCTGCGGGCAGTAGAGGTCGCGCTCGCGGGCCTCGGCGCGGAGGTCGTCGATCACCGACCCGGGGACCGGCTCGGAGCCGAGGTACTCCCGCTCGGTCGGGATCACCACCTCGTCCATGAACTCGCGGGCCCGCTCGGCCAGTTCCCGTGCCGTCTGGGAGTCGCGGTACTCCATACGGCGAGCGTCGCGGCACAGCATTGTAAAATATCCGTCGGAGCACACCACATCGACCCGACAGGAACCCCCAACTATTCGTGGGGTGGCGAGGTACGGTCCCTTACAATGTTAGGGAGGACGCCATGACCGAACGGAGCGAGGAGTACTTCCGTCGGATCGTCGACGTGGACGCGCTCGGGGAGTACCTGGAGGCCGAACTCGGCCCCGTCGAGGAGTACGACGTCCGGCGCCACCAGGAGGGCCACTCCAACGAGACGCTGTTCGTCACGTGGGGCGACCTCGAACTGGTGATCCGGCGGCCGCCGCCGGGCGAGACCGCCGAGACGGCACACGACGTGCTCCGGGAGTTCAGGGTCATCGACGCGCTCCAGGACACCGACGTGCGCGTTCCCCGTACGGTGCTCGCCAGCGAGGACCACTCCGTGATGGGGAGCGACTTCTACGTCATGGAGCGGGTCGAGGGGGACGTCCTCCGGGAGGCAGAGCCCGAGCGGTTCCGGAACCCCGGGGCCCGACAGGCCATCGGCGAAGAGCTGATCGACCGGCTCGTCGAGATCCACGAGGTCGACTACGAGGCCGTCGGGCTGGAGGAGGGGGACTTCGGCTACCCGCCGGGGTTCACCGAACGACAGGTCCGCCGGTGGTCCGAACAGCTCGAGTGGGCCTTCGAGGTCACCGAGGAGGAGCGCGAGGTGCCGGTCCTCCACGAGGTGCGCGAGTGGCTCGAGACGAACACTCCCGAGGACCCGCCCTCGACGCTCGTCCACGGCGACTACAAGCTCGACAACGTGATGTTCGGTCCCGCGGACGAGCCGGAGATCGTCGCGATATTCGACTGGGAGATGTCCACACTGGGGGATCCGTTCACCGACCTCGGGTGGATGCTCTCGTACTGGTGGGACGCGAAGGACCCCGACCCGCCCGCGGGGAGCAAGACCCTCAACGCGACGTTCATGGCCGGCGAGGACTACCTCACCAGGCGGGAACTCGTCGACCGGTACGAGGAGCAGACGGGTTTCGAGTTCGAGCACGAGCGTTTCTACCGCACCCTCGCGGTGTACAAGCTCGCGGGACTCGGCGAGATGTTCTTCCGCCGGCACCTGGAGGGGAACGCCGACGACCCGATGTACCCACGGATGGAAGAGGGCGTCCCCGCGATGGCCGACCGCGCGCTGCGGATCATCGAGGGCGAGGAGCCGCTGTAGCCCCGACCCTCACACGACCTGCGACGCGGCCAGCAGGAGGAACAGCAGGCCGAGCCCCAGCAGGACGTACCCTCCCTTCCGCGCCCGCTCGACGGCGGCCGCCGTCGGTTCGGCCGCCTCCACGTCCCGTCCCTCGCGCTTCGCGTGGTGGCGGGCGCTCTCGGCCGCCGTCCACTCCGGGTCGCGGAGCTGTCTCGCGCCCATGTAGACCATCGCGAGTCCCGCGCCCGTTACGACCACCAGCACCGGAAGCCTCGGTACCTCGAACCCGCCGCTCCCCGTCTGGAGCGTGAGGAGCCACGCGAGGAGCTTCGGGAGCACGAGGGGAGTAGGGACGGTAGCGACTAAAGCGCTGTCCGGCACCGGGACGTTTCCGACCGTCTCCCGAAGCTATAACGCCTATCCCGACGCCATCCCCGTATGCGCGCAGCCGCGTTCACGGAACTGGTCGGACCGGACGGCGTCGACGTGATCGAACGGGACGATCCCACCTCGGACGAGGGCGAGGCCGTCGTCGACGTCCGGGCCTGCTCGATCAACCACCACGACCTCTGGATACTCGAGGGCGACTCCGCGATGGTCTCCGAGGACGTCCTCCCGTTCGTCTCCGGGCTCGACGTCGCGGGCGTGGTGAGCGAGGCCGGTCCCGGAACCGACGTCGAGGCGGGCGACCGGGTGGTGCTCTGCCCGAACGAGACCTGCGGGACGTGTCGGTACTGCCGGGAGGGCCCGGAGAACCTCTGTTCGTCGTTCTCGCTGTACCACGGAGGACTCGCCGAACGGGCGACGGTCGAGGCCGCCCGGCTGATCGACCTCCCCGACGGCGTCTCCTTCGTCGACGCCGCAGCGCTCCCGACCGCGTACCTCACGGCCTGGCACATGATGCGGAAGGCCGAGGTGGGTGCCGGCGACCTGGTGTTCGTCCCCGGCGCGACGGGCGGCGTGGGCGTGGCCTGCGTCCAGCTGTGCGACGTCGTGGGGGCGAAGACCGTCGGGACCTCCACCTCCGCCGAGAAGCTCGACCGCCTCGCCGACCTGGGCTGTGACCACCGCATCGAGACCGCCGACCCCGACGAGATGGTCGAGGCGGTTCGGGAGGTCGGGGAGGTCGACGCGACGCTGAACCACCTCGCCGGCGAGTACGTCGAGGTGGGGCTGAAGGTGCTCCGGCGCGGCGGGAAACAGGTGGTCTGCGGACGGACGGCGGGGCGCAAGTCCGAGTTCGGGGCCGCGCCGTTCTTCCTCGGCCACCAGGAGATCATCGGGAGCACGATGGGCACCCAGCCCGAACTGGAGACGCTGGTGGGGCTGGTGGCCGACGGCGAGCTCGATCCGGTCGTGGGCGGGACCTTTCCGCTCTCGGGGACGGACGAGGCGTTCCGGACGATGGCCGACCGGACGGTCTTCGGGAAGCTCGTCGTCGAGCCGTGATAGGGACGGTTGTAACGATTTACCGGTGATCGCTCGGACGGGATCGGCGATCACCGGTAAAAGACTACAACCGTCCCTATGAGGAGCGGACGGGAACGGCGGCATCGTTCGGACACCCCCGCACGGAGGAACCGCGCCGAGGGGGTTTTCCTCGCACGGTTTAAACCGCCGGACTCCCAGGGGCCGGTATGGTAGCTGCGGTCCCCGACTGGGCGTGGCGGTTGGGTGTCCTCCTCGCGGCGGTGGTCGGGGCGGTCGTCCTCGTCCGTCTCGCCCGACCCGGCGGACGGTGGGGGCGGGCGCTCCGCCGCCGGTTCGTCCTCGGGGTTCCGTGGGGGACCCTCGTCACGGTCGGGTTCGTCCTCGGCGTCTACCTCTTCCTCCAGGGCGGGTGGGAGAGCTGGTACCGGCCGGTCGTCATCCCGTTCCGCGCGTGGTCGTACTTCTACCCGCTCGGGGTCCTGACGGCGGGGTTCTCCCACACGGGCACGAACCACCTGATGGGCAACCTCCTCGCGACGCTGGCGTTCGGGACGCTCGCGGAGTACGCCTGGGGGCACTTCCCGACCGAGCGGGGGACGGCGACGTTCTCCTCGCTCCGGACGAACCCGTTCGCCCGGATCGGCGCGTTCGCGCTCGGGTCGCTCGTCGTGGGCGTGTTCACCGCGGCGTTCTCGCTCGGGCCGGTCATCGGGTTCTCCGGAGTGGTGTTCGCCTACGCCGGGTTCGCGCTGATCCGGTACCCTCTCGGGACGCTAGTGGTCGTCCTCGCGGGCGGGTTCGTCGACCTCGCCTACCGGGCGCTCCAGAGCCCGACGCTGGTGGCGCGGGCACAGCCCCGCTTCTCGACGCCCTGGTGGGCCGACGTGGCGATCCAGGGCCACGCCGTCGGGCTGTTCGTCGGCGTCGTGCTGGCGACGCTGCTCGTCCGCCGTCGCGGGGTCCGCCCGAACCCGACCCACCTCTTCGTCGCCGCGCTCCTGTTCGCGGCCGACCGGGGGCTGTGGGCGGTGTACACGTTCCTCGGCGGGAGCCGGTTCGAGCTGTTTCGAGCCGGTGGGCTGGCGCTGATCACGCTGCTGGCGGGGCTGGTCGCGGCGGCGCCGACGGCCTCGCCACGGACCCTCGTCGGCCGCCTCGACCTCCGGAGCCACGAAGCGGCCGTCGGGCTCACGCTCGCCGTGCTGATCGCGCTCTCGACCGCCGCGGTGCCGTACAACCTGATCGCGCCGACCTCCGGCGGCGCCGGGCTCGAGGACGCCACCGGCGTCGAGGTCCGTGACTACGAGGTGTTCTACGCCGAGGGGGTGACCGATCGGCTCGTCTCCGTCGTCGACGTCCCGGGGATCAACACGTCCGTCCGGACGAGCGGCGTCATCGTGGTGAGCGAGGAGCGCGGCATCTGGTGGACGAGGTACAGTCGGTCGGAGATCGCCTTCGCGGGCGAGCGCCGGGTCCGGCTCGGGGGCGTGGGCTGGCGCGAGAGCGTCGTCGTCAACCGGACCGGCTGGACGGTCGTCGGCGGGCCGGCGACGTACAAGGTGACGCTCCGTCGGGCGGGGAGCGACGACCCGGCGAGGCTGGCCTGGACCGCCGACCCCTCGACCGCCGAGCCGACGATCGAGGGGCGAAACGTCACCGTCTACCCCGTCGAGGAGGGGTTCGGCCTCCTCGTGAGCCGGGGGAACGTCACCCTCGGCAGGGCGCCGATCCCGGCCGTCAACGGGACGGTCGAGACGGGCGGGCTGACGTTCACCAACACGGAGGGGAAACTGTTCGCGGCGGCCAACGGCACGCGGGTCAGGGTCGCGAAGCGGGAGACGTACGGGCCGGAAGCGCAGGAACGGTAGGTAGTCAGTTCCAGTCGATCCGGTAGACCTCCACGTCGATGGCTTCGCTGTCCGCCTCGTGGAAGTCGAACTGTCTCGGCAGGTCGAGTTCGGCGCCGAAGGCGTGGGTCACCTCGCCGCCCTCGTCCTCGGCGAACGCCTCGACGAACTCCCGGCTCCCCTCGTTGTGGACGGAGTAGGAGACTCCCGAGATGTGCGCGGCCGTCGCGAGGAACGCCCGGTCGGCGTGTTCGTTCCCCGTCTGCGCGCCGAACGGGGGGTTCATCAGGACGGTCACGTCCCCGCGGTCGGGCGGGCAGAGCGGCGCGTCCGTCGCGTCCGCGCGGACCCACTCGATGTCCGCGCGAGCCCCCACTCGGCGTTCGTTCTTCCTGGCCGTGGCCAGCGGCGCCGGGTCGATCTCGACGCCGACGACCCGTTCGGGACCCCGGAGCGCGGCCCCGAGCGTCAGCATCCCAGTCCCGGAGCCCAGATCGATCACGGTCCGTCCCTCCACGTCGCCCTGGAGGTCCGCGAGGTGGACGATGTGCGCCGCGAGATCCGGCGGCGTGTGGTACTGTTCGAGGGGGGCCTTCGGGTCGTCGAAGCCCGCGACGACGCCGAGCTCCTGTGCCAGCCGCCGCCGCGTCTCGGTCACGCCGGACCGCCCACGCGTCGACGTGGGAACCCCTCCGGGTGGTCGCTCGGCCGTGTCGGTACCCCTCCGGTCGGGCGCGGGGCCGACCCGCGCGGTGTGGCGCTCGGTTTCACGGGGGACAATATCTCTCGAGCATACGAAATATTTTACGAATGAGCTCGAGTTATTACCCGGGCGCAGGGGTCGACCGGTACCACTGCACACCTCGCTGGTCGGCGCTCGTCCCCGGCCGTCGCGGCCGTTACTGGCCGTCCCCGGTCGTCGTCACGGACCTCGTTTCCGGCGCGCGAAGCTCTTTGTGGCGGCCGCCGTCACCCCCAGTATGCGCCGCCGAGCGGTCCTGACCGCCGTCGCCGGACTCGTCGGGACGGCCGGCTGTTCGGCGGACGCCGGCCGGGAAACTCGGACGGTCACGGCCGCGCCGGTGCCCACCGGGACGCCCACACCCGAGGGGATCGCACCGGTCGCGGCCGCGCCCTGCGACGGGCCGGCGTTCGGGGCTGGAGTCCGACGCGTAGTGTGTTCCGGAACCGTCCCCTCGTCGGAGCCGAGGCCGGTCCGTCTCGACCGGTCGGCGGCGCGCCTCCCGCTCCCGGCGCAGGTGTCGTTCGTGCTGGCGAACGACGCTGACGTCCCGTTCGTTACCACGCGGGGCGCCTGGCAACTGTGGAAGGCGGTCGACGGGGAGTGGTTCGCGGTCTCCGGGCCGGGCGGGGCGGAGCCGGAGCCGCTCCAGCCGGGAACCGAGCACCGCTGGCGGCTCTCGCTCGCCTCGCGACTCCCCGCGGGGTCGGTCCGGACGGTCGGTCGTCGGGGGGAACTCGCCGTGCCCGCCCTCGGCGCCGGCCGCTACGCGTTCGTCGTCGACGGGTGGTTCCCGAGCGAGGGGCCGACCCGGCGGACCGTCTTCGCGGCGGCTCGTCGAGGCAACCGTCGACGACGGCGTGGCTCGAGGCCGCCTCCGAACCGGGTGCGAGGGGTGTCCGGAGGCCCGGTATGTCCTCGAGCGGACACCGGGGGCGACCCCGGACCGCCGGGTCGTTCCGGAGACGGCGGTCCGGAGCGGTCCCGCGGAGCCGCTCCGTGACGCGCTGTCGCTCGCCCTGAGAGAAGGGGTCGAGCGCGTGGAGTTGACGGGTCGCTCGTCCGAGTCGCCCCCGTTCGGGGTCGAGAGTGGTGGCTACGCGTTCGAGTACGTCCCGACGGATCGAGTCTACCGGATCGAAACCCGCGTCGCGTGACCGGTCGGACGCACGGACGATCGGTCGGACGGGCGGACCCATCGCGCGTAACCGAACGAGGAGTTAACACCCACGAGTGATACCGTAGGCCATGGACTGTCCACGGTGTGGGGAGGGGCTCGACCGCTACCGGCACGGCGACCGCGAGGCCGCCTCGTGTCCGGACTGCGGGTGGACCGGTATCTCCGCCGACCACCGGGCGGAGGTCCGGGTGCCGGAGACGTGGGGTGACGCGCTCGAACGGTTCCACCGGGGCGAGCGGCGCGAACTCGACCCGGAGGCGCTCGCCGAGGCGGCCGCCGCGATGGACGGCGGCAGGGCGGGCGGCGACGGCGGCTGAACGGAAGGTGACGACTTCTCGCGGGGCGACGGTGACCGGGTAGCAGTGGGCCGCTCGCGACCGGATATCACATCGCACACCGGGCGCTAAAACGACGGACGGTACGCGCACCGCGACGGACGGCGGCGGCGCTCGCGGTCGGTGGCGTCGAAAGAAACGTGGGTGTGTCGACGGCGCTCAGTCCTCGGCGGGCGCGGCCTCGGCCTCGACTTCCGGCTCGCTTCCTGCGTCGTCCTCGGTCTCCTCGGTCCGGGAGGCGACGAGCGCGCCGCGGGCGACGGAGTACATCGGCTCCTCGGCCCGGCGGACGTCGCTGATGCTGAACGGCACGGCGGAGTCGTTGAGCCGGTCCTGGAAGAGCTTTGCGAAGCCCTGGGGCGAGGACGTGCCGCCGGTGACGACGACGGGCACGTCGAGGCCCTCCTCGACGTCTTCCTCGTTGACCTCCGCGATGACGTTCTCGATGACGTAGTCGAGCAGGTTGTCGTAGTAGATGCTGAGCGCACCCTCGATCCCGCCGACGTCGGTCGTGAAGTCCAGCCGGAAGTCGTCCTCCTTGGTCGCGGTGACCTTGTCGACGTTCGTCCCGGTCGCCTGGGCGGCCTGCTCGTCGATCCAGTCGCCGCCGCGGGCGATGGAGAACGTCATCACCGGCACCGCGTAGTACGCCAGACAGACGTTGGTCATCCCGGCGCCGAACGAGACGCCGAGCCCCGTGAAGTTCGAGTCCGCGAGCTCGGAGTAGATGACCGCCATCCCCTCGTTGATCGGCTCGGGGTCGTAGCCCATGTCGCCCAGCAGCGACTCCAGGGTCTTCTGGTGGTACAGGGTGTTCAGGTCCGAGTCGATCGGGTCCGCGGGGGTCGAGAAGAACAGCCGCTCGCGCGGCTTCTCGGGCTCGCCGACCACCTGCTCTAAGATGAGCTTGATCATCGGGATCGCCGAGCTCTCGTCGCTCGAGAGGATCCCGTGGCTCATCGGCCGGCGGGTCTCCTGCTTGAAGATGTTCGCGAAGTTCAGTGCGTCGTCGCCGACGACGTACACCGAATCGTCCTTGCGGATGTGTAGGACCTCGCTCCGGGAGAGCATCTCCTCGGCCATGTCCGAGTACTCGATCTCCACGAAGGAGTTGCGCTGCTGTACGAACACCGTCTCGTTGCCGTCCTGCTCGGCCGAGATGATGTTCATCGTACCGACGTCGATGCCTCGCGCCATGTCTGACGGATGTACCACAGTACAAAAAGCCACTTGTATCAATTCAAATAATGAGGAAACAAACGCTGACAGAGGCCGTAGCTCCTCGAAAAACGCACAGAAACTGTATCGTCGGATCGGCGCGGGGATCGCACCGCCCGGATCGCCGCTACGTCGTGTCGGCTGGATCGCCGCTCAGGAGTCGTCCAGGCCGAGCGCGCCCCGGACCCGGTCGAGGACGCCCCGGTCCTCCTCGGCCGCGAGCGCCTCGGCCTGCTGCTGTTCGCGGAGCTCCTTGAGCGCGGAGGCCTGGTCGTCGACGCCGCCCTCCGAGCGGGCGCTCCGGTCGACGTCGCCCTTCATCGCCTTCAGTCCCTGGATGGAGTCGTCGATGCCGGCCCCGCGGACGCGCTTTGCCTCCACGCCCTCGAACCCCTTGCGGTCGAGTTCCTCGATCCCGTCGGTGTTGAGCTGCAGGCGCTTGGTCTCGGTCTTCGCCACGCCGCCCCAGGAGACGTTCGAGGCCGCGGTCGCCTCGTCGATGTCGCGCCGGACCTGTTCGTCGGTCACCGCCGGTTCGTCGTCGTCCCCGTCGGCGTCCGTGCCCGCGTCGGCCGCCGCGACCGGACCCTTCGCCCGCTCGACGTGGTAGCTGACCAGCGCGGCGCCGGCCGCGGCGACGACCGCGACGAGACCCACGGAGTAGACGCCCACGCCGGTCGCACTGTAGTCCGCCCCGGAGGTGACGTTCCACCGCCACGGGTAGGCGTAGACGAAGAACCCGACCGCGCCGAGACAGATCGCCCCGCCCGCGGCGGACCCGTAGAGCGCCCGCCGGTCGACGGGCAACAGCACGACCGTCCCGAGGAGCAGCCCCGGCAGCCCGAGCGCCCCCGCGGCGAACGCGGCCTCGCGTATCCACCAGACCCGGCCGTCGAAGAGCCCCCGCTCGGCCAGGAACAGCACCAGCCCGCCGAGCCCCAGCGCGACTCCCGCGAAGAACAGCCCGAACCCCAGGTAGACGTCGACGGCACGGTCGGGCTCGCCGACGTGTTCGCTGTACCACGAGACGAGGACGTTCTCTGCTTCCGGGGGCATTTGCTCACGATTCCCATCCCGGTAAATTAGTCCTTCGTCCGTTTTCGAGCGGGAACCGCCGGACCGTACGCCGAAAAACCGCCCGATTGCGAGCCGATCACCAGGTCCCGTGGAACGTGTCGAACGAGAGGTCCTCGAGGGGCTCCTCCCCGATGGCGATCCGGTACTCGCCGGGCGTGAGCATCGGCTTCTTGAACTGCGGGCCGTCGTCGGTCGTGATCCGCGGACAGCCGGTGTTGACGTAGGCGTCCATCCCGAAGTTCGTCAGCCGGTCGGGAGTGATCTCGTCCATCGTGATCAGGTAGGCGTCGTCGTTCGAGTCGACGATCTCCTGGGCGACGTCCCAGCGGCCCTGACCGATCTTCGTGCAGAAGATCACGCCCCACGTCTCGGCGTCCATCGCGCGGTGGACCGCGCCGTAGCGCTGTTTCAGGAACTTCTCCGTGTCCGCGACGGTGACGACGTTGTTGACGGGGTCGGCGATGATCACCTTCTTGTCGGGGTGTTCCATCGCCAGCCCGAGCGGGTGGAACTTCCCGCCGCCGACGTAGAGCACCTGGTCGGCGTCGACCTCGGCGCTGGCGTAGTTACAGCCCAGCACCTGCCCCTCGTGGGTGAGCCGGTCGTCGCCACGGCGAGTGTGGACCGTGTAGCCCCGCTCCTCGAGCCACGCGCGCATCTCGTCGAACTCGTTCATGTGCTGGGCGGTCGTGACCAGCCCCACGTCCGGGTCCTCGTCGGGGTCCGCGAGTTCGGCCAGCGACTCCTCCATGATCGGCGTCACCTCGACGTTCGAGAACAGCGGGACGTAGATGATCTTCTCCGACTCCTTCATCGGGGAGTGGCCGAAGTGGACGAACACGTCGGTCCGGCGCATCAGGTAGGTGTCCAGATCGCACGCGCCGTAGCAGGGCTGGCCGGAGATGAGGACGTTCACGTCCTCGTCGAGCAGTTCGCGGAGGTCGTCGGCGACGGCGGGGCCGCGCCGTTTCAGCCCCTCCGGGAACTGCAGGCCCACGGTGGAAGCGTCCCTTTCCGCGACTGCATCGACGATCCGGTCGAGTTCGTAGTCCCACGTCCGCTCGTGCTTGAGCGCCATCCCCGTCCGGGTGAGGTCGCCCTCCGTCCGCTCGCCCTCGGCGGGCGTCTCGTGGCTCATTGACGGCGTGTAGCGGTGGGGCGCGTAAAACGTGCGTGTTTCGGGACGCACTCCACCGACGCAGGCTGGACGTACGGACGCCCTCGACCCGGAGCGTGGGGAGTCGGACCCCCAGATCCTCCGGGGGCGCCGGAACCCTCATGTCCCGGCGGCGAGACCCTCGACCCGACCACCGGGAGAGTATGACGTGAACGAGGAGGGAGGACGTGACGTGAACGAGGGGACCACCGATGATCCCATCGAGAGGCTGGCCGGGTACACGCCCGAGCTCTGGGCGATCGCGATCGCGTCCTACGGCGTCGGCGACCTCCTCACCACCCTGTTCGGCCTCTACGGCAGCCGGGCGACGGAGGCCGGCGTGGTCGCCGCGGCGCTCGTGGAGGGGTACGGCATCGCAGCGGTGATCCCGCTCAAAGTCGGCTCGCTCGTCCTGTTCTACTTGCTGTGGCGCGTGGCCCCGCGACCGCACGCCGTCGGCGTTCCGCTCGGGCTCGCGGCCCTCGGGGGCGCGCTCACCGCCTGGAACGCGTTCGTCCTGTTCGGGATGCCCGGCCCGTGACCGACTCGCACTGGTCCCCGTGATCGACAGGTGTTCTCACCGCGACAGCCCGGCCAGCGCTCGTCCCGCATCCGGGCGACCGTGCCGGAATCTTCTTTCCGACGGCCGAACTGTGGAGCGTATGGACCGTCGAACCCTCCTGTCCCTCCTCGCCGGCGCGAGCGTCGGCCTCGCCGGCTGTTCGAACCAGTCGCCCGACACCCCCACCGGCACGCCGACGGACACGTCGACCCCGCTCGCGACGGACGCTCCGACCGAGGCGCCCACGGACACCCCGACAGCCGAACCGACCGAGACACCCACGGAGGCGCCCACGGACACCCCAACCGAGGAGCCGACAGCCGAACCCACCGAGACACCCACGGAAGCCGAGCGTGCCCGACTGGCCATCGAGGACGCCAGGACCGCGCTCGGCGAGGCCGTCGACGCCTACGAGGCCGCCGCGAGAAAGCAGGAGAGGGCGGACGCCACCATCGTCACGGTCGACGTCAACCGTGACTTCTCGACCGACCGGCTCGAGGAGCCGCTGACGCGGGCCACGGACGCGCTCGATCGTGCCGAGCTGCTCGCGGACCGCGAGCAGCTGGCGACGGTCCGGAGCCTCCGGCGCGCGGCCGACTGGCTCGGGACCGTCGGCCGGGCACAGGCCGCAGCGAGGGACGCCTACGAGGCCTACGTGCGGCTCCGCGACGCCGTCTACGAGGGGGAGGAGTCGACGGCAGCGACCGCCGCGAGCGACCTGGACCCGCTGCTCGCCCCCGTCGACCGCCGGCTGATCGCCGCGAGGGGGGCCGCGGAGCCGAGCGACGTCGCCGAGGTCCCCGGGCTCTCCGAACGGCTGTTCAGGCAGAAGCTCGCCCAGTTCGACGCCGCGGTCCGGACGTTCGACCTGCTGGCTGACGAGGGGGAGTCGATCGCGTCGTCGATCGCCACCCTCGATACCGGCGTCACCGCCTACGAGGAGCGCCAGCGCCGTCAGGCGCGGGACGCGTTCCGGGACGTGAAGAACCGCCTCCGGGCTACCTCGTCCACCCTCTCGGAACCGGACCTCTCCGCCTCGCGGGTCGGAAACGAGGTCGCCGAACTCGGCTGTGCCTGTGGGGCACTCGGCGAGGTCGCGGCGGATCTCGAGGAGTCGGCAGCGGCGTGGATCAACGGCAACCGGCGGAAGCGCGACCGGCTCCTCGAGGAGGCCAAGGAGTCGCTGACGGGCTGCAGCCGGCGGGCGTTCAACCGGATCCCGGTCGTCGAGCGGATACGGAACCTCGAGATCGAGTAGCCCCGAGGATCTCCACCACGCTTTATCCTCCGAGGACCCAGTCGCCGACGTGGACCGATCCGTCCCCGCTCTCGCTGTTGCCGTGCTCGTCGGTATCGCCCTCCTCCTCGGCGCCGTCGGCGGTTACGTGGTCGCCGACGGAACGCCCTCTGATCCCCCGCCCCTCGACGACCCGCAGGTCGAGCAGTTCGAGCGGACCGAGGCGGGCTGTCGCGGCACGATCAACCCCTCGGGCGGCACCACCGTCGGCCCCGGCGGCCGGTTCGCCTCCTTCGGCGTGATGGACACCGACTCGCCGGACGCGAACCTAGCGATGGAGATCACCCGGATCTCCCCGGACGGTGCGCGGGTGACGACCTATCGAGTGGACCTGTCGTCGTACGCGGCGGACGGGAGCGGTAACGGGACCTGTGCCGGCGAGGTGGCCTACCGGCTGAACCTCACCGTCGACTACCGCGAGACGATGCGCGTGGCCGTGTACGAGGAGGGGGACGTGGCGTCGTGTGGCGGGACCGGGTGTTCGGCGATCGTCGCTGACGAGCGCGAGCGCTGGTGGGCGAACGGGACGGTGTAGGTAGCAGGTTCGCATCTGCCTCGGTCGCCGATCGAGGAACCGAGTCGGTGGGGGCTTTCAAGCCGTGTCTCCCGTTGCCGACAGCGAGAGTACTGGAAACAGCTCGGAAGCCCCCGACGGCCACGCTCGCGCGGCTCGCTGCGCTCCTCGGCCTCCCTCCGGTCGGCCTGCGGTGCTTGTTCCGCTGGACTCGCTTCGCTCGTCCAGCGTCGTTCGCCTCACTCCGTTCGACTCACCTTCGCCGTGCTTCGCGTACCCGCCGGCCCCTTCCAGTCCCACCCTATCGGCTGTCCGGTCGGCCATCGAACGAAACGGTCCCGGGGCCGAGACGAAACCCCACGAACGCAGCTCAGTACGACCGCGGAAGACCGAGCGCCTTCGTGCCGAGGTAGTTCAGCACGAGTTCCTGGGCGATCGGCACCAGTCGAGTCAACCGTGCCTCGCGCATGTAGCGTTCGACGTCGTACTCGCGGGCGACGCCGAAGCCGCCGTGGGCCTGGACGGCGATGTCGGCGGCCTCGAAGGCGGACTCCGCGGCGAGGTACTTCGCCATGTTGGCGTGGACGCCCGCCATCTGCCGGTCGGCGCCGTGGATGGCCTCGGTCGCGTTGTAGACGACCTGCTTGGCGGCCATGACGTGCGCGAACGCCTCCGCGAGCGGGTGCTGGATGGCCTGGTTCTTCCCGATGGGCCGGTCGAACACCTCCCGCTCGTTGGCGTAGTCGACCCCGGCCATGATCGCCGCCTCGCCCAGCCCGATACACTCGGCGGCGATGACGACCCGTTCCTCGTTCAGCCCGTCGAGCACCTGGTAGAACCCCTCGCCCTCCTCGCCGATCAGGTTCTCCGCGGGCACGCGCATGTCCTCGAACCAGAGCTCGTAGGAGTGGACCGCGCCGGAGGCGGTCTTCGGGATCGGCTTCATGTCGAAGGTGCCCTGGTCGCGCACGGCGTCGAGGTCGACGAGGAACATCGAGATGCCCTCGGTCCGCTTCTCGACCTCCGATTTCGGCGTGGTGCGGGCCATCAGGACGATGTAGTCGGTGGCGTCGACCCGGGAGATCCAGATCTTCTGCCCGTTGACGACGTACTCCTCCCCCTGGCGCTCGGCGAACGTCTCGATGGACGTGGAATCCGAGCCGGCGTTCGGCTCCGTCAGGCCGAGCGACTGGATGGCGATCTCCCCGCGGGCGAGTTTCGGGAGCAGTTCCTCCTTCATCTCCTCGCTCCCGTAGTTGACGATCGGCGGGACGTTGTAGATACCCCCATGAATGGCCTGTGCGGCGGCGAACCCGCCGCCCGAGGCCGCGATCTCCTCCATCATCACGACGACCTCGCTCGTGCTCATCCCGGGGCCGCCGTACTCCTCGGGGACGAGCGCGCCGAGCCACCCCTCCTCGGCCAGCGTGTCGACGAACTCCGTCGGGAACTCCTCTTCGCGGTCCCGCTCGCGCCAGTACTCGTCGCCGAAGTCCGCGCAGATCTCGCGGATGCTCTTCTGGACCAGGCGCTGTTCCTCGGAGAGGTCCACGGTCTCCATCGCGGGAAGTAACGACGGCATCGGTGTCCGTCGTTCGGACGAGCGGGGAATAAACCTACTCTTGGGGGAACCCGTGGTCCGGAACGCCCGTCGGCCTCCGGTCCCTTCCCTGGGACACCTCCGCCCACCCCCGGCGTTCTTTTAAGTATCTCTGGCGACAAGCAGTCTATACGAGGGGAGTTCTGAAGTCGACCTGCGCGCCGAGGGGTCCCGATCCCGAGCGGGGCGAACGGTTCTTACGCCACGAGTCACAACACCCGGGGCATGAGCGAGGAGTCCGGGCCGGCCGAGGAGCCCGGAACCGTCGACGGGGCGGTCGACGCGCCGGTCGGCGAACGCGAGCCCCGGGAGCCGCGAGAGCCGCGCGAGATCAGCGATCGAGCCGGCCACGGCTCGCTCTCCCGGGTCGAGGTACTCCGTGACTCCGCCGTGGGGCGGTGGGACGTGGTCTCGCCGAGCGCCACGACGATCGGCCGGGCGAGCGACCCCGCGAGCGACGTCTCCGAGTCGGTCCGCCGACTCCACGAGGAGCGCCACCCGGCGATGCGCGGGCACAGCTCGCGGATCCACCGGCTCGACAAGCTCCGGGTGGCACACGCGCTCTGTAACCACCTCGACCTGACGGGCTGGCAGCGCGACCGCGTCCTCGGCGTGATGGAGGAGCTCGACCTCACCGCGTTCGGCAGCCAGCGGGCGATACCCAAGGTCGCGCTGGTAGTGGTGAGGCACGTCGTCGACGTCGAGCGCCGTCGCTACCTCGGCCTCGAGGACGGGGAGTACCTCGCCGGGAAATCCCCCGACGAACTCGCGGAGCTCTACGAGGCCTTCCACTCGATCAAGGACGAGCCGGCGTTCGAGCGGCTGCTGGAGGTCCACGGCCTCGACAAGACGAGCCTGAACCGCCTGCGGAACGTCCTCGTCGAGCGCATGTCCGAACAGGACATCGAGGAGCGGGCGTTCGGGCGGAACCCCTACCGGGACCCGAACCTCCCGCAGCTGCGCGACCGTGGGCCCGAGGACGAGCCCGTCCGTTCGGGAGACGGAGGGTGAGACGGTCCTCTCCCGCCGGGGGACAGCCCCACGGTGTGACGGCTCCCCGGAACGCCGGGAATCTCGCTCGAAGTACGCACTCGAGAGCAGGCCCCTGGCGTTGTGATCTGGACCCGGTCCAGTCTGCCTCGACTCAGACGGCTCCGAGCGCCTCCTCGCCCGGTTCCCGCACCGGCACCGCCGACAGCGAGTCGAACGCCCGGACCACGTACTGGTCGGGGTGGAGGTCCGGCGGCCCCTCGAGGTGCGCGGCGTTCGCGTAGACGTGGTCGAGCAGTCTGAGGTGCATCGCGTCGGCGGCAGGGGAGTCCTCGTTGAGCAGGTGGTGGACGACCCGGTAGACGCCGAACGTGTCCTCGACGGCGTGTTCGCCGCGCGTGCCCGCGGCGACGAAGTGGACCGGCCCGCCCTGCCGGTCGAGCCAGTCGGCCACCGCACGGGCGTTCACCGGCGAGGCGACGACGACCGGGGCGTCGTCCCGGACGGCTCGAACCGCGTTCGCGCCGTTGATCGAGTTGAGACCCACCACCCGGTCGGCCCACTCGATCCCCCGCTCCGCGCAGTCGGTCGGCGAGTTCCGCACCAGCGAGTCGTCGCCGCTCTCGAACGCGTAGTCGCCGCCGACGAGCGCGGCGGGGTTCTCCGCCCCGAACCGCTCCGCCGCCTCCCGGTCCACCAGTGGGACCACCGACGAGGCCCCCCGGTCGAACAGCCACGCGACCGTCGTGCTGAAGTTGATCGCGTCGACGACGACGTAGGCCCCCTCCGGCTGGTCGGCGGGGACGGGGAGTTCGTGGAACGTCTCGTAGAACGTCCAGTTCTCGCGTTCCGCCGGGAGCGGGAGGTCGACGACCCCGGGCTGGATCGGTTCCGCCGCGGTCCGGTGTGTGATAGGTGGGTCGGTCCGGGACACACTCCCCGTAGCGCGCGGAGGGAGGTAACGCTGACTACGGACACGTCTCCCCGAGTCAGTTTCACACGGGAGGGTCGCGCTCCACGAGAGGATCGCGTCCGCTCCACAGACCTGCGGGCTCGTGCGTGCGCGAATCAGACACGCACGGAACGCGGACGCGCAG
>JBEPXB010000009.1:0-18502 GCA_041642135.1 Halobacteriales archaeon
CTGAAGGTCGACGACAAGCGGACCTCGACGAAGTCAGCCCGGTCGAAGGTCGATCGGGTCGAGGAGGAACTGGGCAGGGAGGCGCGAAAGGAGCGGTAGCCGGGCGAGCGGAGGTCCGACGGAGTCGGCGTGGGGAGAGGGATCCGACCGAGTCCGCGTGCGGGAGGACGCGACCCCGGGTTCTCGCGAGCCGCGCACGGACGGTAGAGGTTTCCCGGTGGCACCGGAAGGGCGGCCATGGCACCGTCACAGCCGACGAACGCCCTCGCGGCGACCATAGGGCGCGGCGACGTCGCGCTCGGGATCCTCGACAACACGTACAGCCCGACGCTGGTGGAGTTCTACGGGGACCTCGGCCTCGACTTCGTCTGGATCGACCTCGAACACGGCGGGCCGGACCCGTGGGACTCGACCCTGGTCGAGAACCTGCTGCGCGCGGCCGAACGGACGGGCGTCGAACTGCTCGTCCGGCTCCCGGACACCGAGCCGACGCTGGTCCGGAAGGCCCTCGACCTCGGGGTCAGGAGCCTGTTCCTCCCCCGCGTTGAGACGGCCGCGGAGGTCCGCGAGGCGGCCCGTTCCGCACGGTTCCGTTACGACGGCGGACCGGGCGACCGGGGGCTCGCCTCGCCCCGGGCCCGCCGCTGGGGGCTCGCCGAGGACTACGTCGAGGTCGAGGACCGCGAGACCCTGGTCGGCACGACGATCGAGACCAGGGCGGCCGTCGAGAACCTGGACGCGATCCTCGACGTCCCGGAACTGGGGTTCGTCTTCGTCGGCCCGCTCGACCTCTCGGTGGCCCTCGGCCACCCCGGCGAACTCGACCACCCCGAGGTTCGGGAAGCCGTCGAGGCGATCCGTTCGACGGCCGTCGACGCGGGGGTACCGGTGGGTGGACTCGGGTTCGGGATGGACGACGTCAACGAGAAGGCCGCGAACGGCTATCGGATGCTGAACCTCGGGAGTACGACCGGCGCGCTCGAAGGGGCCGTCTCCGGCTGGCTCGACGACTACGAGGGGGAGCGACCGACGAACGGGTAGCGGCGCGTCGAACCGGCGTCGACGCGGGAGTCGAACCCGCCCGAGCCACCCGATACCGTGCGAGAGGGCCACAGACGCAGTTCTCAAGCGGCACCCTTTTACGTCCGCTTACGGTACGAACCGCTACCGTCTAGTGGCCCGACGCGGAAGCGTCACGGTATGCCACGCAGCGCACTCGTGCCGTCGTCGCTGGCGCGGGAGGCCGAGGACAAGCGGGAGGCGACCCGGAAACTGGGATACGTCGCCCGTGCGGCCGCGGTGTTCCGCCTCGACCGGCTCGTCGTCTTCCCCGATCCCGGGGGAGAGGACGGGCGGTTCGGCGACGGGTTCGTCGCCACGGTGCTGGCCTACGCCGCCACGCCACCCTACCTCCGAAAGGAGGCCTGGGGCGTGCGGGACGAACTGGAGTCCGCCGGCGTGCTGCCGCCGCTCCGCGTCTCGCCACGGACCGGCTCCGGATCGAAAGGTTCGGGGTCGTTAAGACAGGGAATCGTGACCGAGGTCGGACCTGACGGGCGCGTTCGGGTCAATTGCGGAATGCAACACCCGGTCTCCCTCCCGGTGCCGCCGTCGATGGAGGTGCCGGAGAAGGGGGAGCGCGTGACCATCAGGGTCTCTTCGCAACGGCCGCTCCGCGCGAAACTGGTGGACGAGCCCCCGCCGGGGTTCGTCGTCGAGCGGGGGAGCCTCGACGCGCAGTTACGGCGTGAAGACGCCGGGCTACGCGTCGCGGCCTCCCGCTTCGGCACCCCACTCACCGTGTCCCGACTGGACTCGACGGTCGAGTCCATCGAGACGGCGGGCGGGTTCACCGTCGTCTTCGGCAGCCCCGAACGGGGGCTGCCGGAGATACTCGACGTGGACAGGGAGGCCGTCGGAGGGACCGACGCTACCGCGGAGGTGGCACGCGATGCTGACGCCACCCGGGTAGCACGCGAGAACAGCGACACTCACGAACCGGATGGAGCCCGGTTCGACCTCTGGCTGAATACGGTTCCGAAGCAGGGCAGCGAGGTCGTGCGAACGGAGGAGGCGATGTTCGCGACCCTCGCGCCACTGACGATGGAGCGATAAAACGATGCCACAACCGAGCAGACCACGAAAAGGCTCGATGGGCTACAGCCCGCGCGGTCGGGCGGCCAGCGAGGTGCCACGCATCTCGACCTGGCCGGCCGACGACGGCCAGCCCGGGCTCCAGGGGTTCGCCGGCTACAAGGCCGGTATGTCCCACGTCGTGATGATCAACGACGAGCCCGACTCCCCCCGCGAGGGGATGGAGGAGACCGTCCCGGTGACGGTCGTCGAAACCCCGCCCATGCGGGCGGCGGCCCTTCGAGTCTACGAACAGACGCCGTACGGCAAGCGACCCCTGACCGAGGTGTGGACCGAAGACGTCCACGAGGACCTCGGTCGGGCGCTGTCGCTGCCGGACGGGGAGTACAGCATGGACGATTCGGGCGTTCGCGACGCCCTGGAGGCGGGACAGGTCGACGACGTGCGGCTCGTCACCCACACCGTGCCGGGCGAGACGAACGTCCCCAAGCGCAAGCCCGACGTGATGGAGACCCGCGTGGGCGGGTCGAGCGTCGACGAGCGCGTCGAGTTCGGGCTCGACCTCCTCTCGAAGGGGGGCGAACACCGGATGACCGACGTGTTCCGCGCCGGCGAGTTCCTCGACGTCGCGGGCGTCACGAAGGGCAAGGGCACCCAGGGCCCGGTCAAGCGCTGGGGCGTCCAGAAGCGCAAGGGCAAGCACGCCCGCCAGGGGTGGCGCCGACGCATCGGCAACCTCGGCCCGTGGAACCCCTCGCGCGTGCGCTCGACGGTCCCACAGCAGGGCCAGACCGGCTACCACCAGCGCACCGAGCTGAACAAGCGGCTCATCGCGCTGGGCGACGGGCCGGACGCGACGCCCGACGGCGGCTTCGTCAACTACGGCGAGGTCGACGGCCCCTACGCGCTGATCAAGGGGTCGCTGCCGGGACCGAACAAGCGCGTCCTGCGCTTCCGCCCGGCCGTCCGACCGACCGAAACGCCGCGCCTCGACCCCGAGGTGCGGTACGTCTCCACCGCATCGAACCAAGGATGAACGCCACAGTACGCGACCTGGACGGCGACGACGCGGGCGAGGTGGACCTGCCGGACGTCTTTACCACTCAGTACCGGCCGGACCTCATCTCGCGCGCCGTCAACGCCGCCCGGGCAAACCGACGACAGGACTACGGGACCGACGAGTTCGCGGGGATGCGGACCCCCGCGGAGTCGTTCGGCTCCGGCCGCGGCATGGCCCACGTCCCCCGGCAGGACGGGCGTGGCCGGCGCGTCCCGCAGGCGGTGAAGGGCCGCGCGGCCCACCCGCCGAAGGCGGAGACGGACCGCGGCCTCGACATGAACGACAAGGAGCGCAAGCTCGCGGTGCGGTCGGCCATCGCGGCCACCGCGGACGCCGAACTGGTCGGCGAACGCGGTCACCGCTTCGCCGAGGACCTCGCGCTCCCGCTCGTGGTGGAAGACGAGTTCGAGGACCTCGTGAAGACCCGCGACGTGGTCTCGTTCCTCGAGGCCGTCGGCGTCCACGCGGACGTCGAACGCGCCGACGAGGGGCGGAACGTCCGTGCCGGGCGCGGGACGACCCGCGGCCGGAAGCACCAGGAGCCCAAATCGCTCCTGTTCGTCACCTCGAGCGAGGCCGGCCCGTCGAAGGCGGCCCGGAACCTCGCCGGTGCGGACGTCGCCACCGCGGCGAACGTGAGCGCAGAAGACCTCGCGCCGGGGGGACACCCCGGCCGGCTGACCGTCTGGACCGAGCGCGCCGTGGCGGAGGTGGCCGACCGATGACGTCGGGCGTCGTTCGCTACCCGCTGGTCACGGAGAAGGCGATGAACAAGATGGACTTCGAGAACAAGCTCGAGTTCGTCTGTGACCTCGACGCGACCAAGGCGGACATCTCCGAGGACGTCGAGTCGCGCTTCGAGGTCAGGGTGACGAAAGTGAACACGCAGGTGACGATGCAGGGCAACAAGAAGGCCACCGTCACGCTCCACGAGGAGGACGACGCACAGGACGTCGCCTCCCGCATAGGGGTGTTCTGAAGATGGGACGACGCATCCAGGGACAGCGGCGTGGTCGCGGCGGCCCGACGTTCCGGGCCCCCTCGCACCGCTACAAGGCCGAGCTGTCGCACAAGAAGGTAGAGGAGGACGACGCGGACGAGCTCGTCCGCGGCGAGGTCGTCGGCATCGAGCACGACCCCGCGCGGTCGGCACCGATCGCGGACGTGGAGTTCGACGACGGCGACCGCCGGCTCGTGCTCGCGCCGGAGGGCGTCGCCGTCGGCGACGAGATACAGATCGGCGTCACCGCCGAGATCGCCCCGGGGAACACGCTCCCGCTCGCGGAGATACCCGAGGGCGTTCCCGTCTGTAACGTCGAGCGCCAGCCCGGCGACGGCGGGAAGTTCGCACGCGCCTCGGGCGTGAGCGCGAGCCTGCTCACCCACGACCGCCGGGTCGCCGTGGTGCAGCTCCCGTCCGGCGAGATCCGCCGGCTCAGCCCGGACTGCCGGGCGACAATCGGGGTCGTCGCCGGCGGTGGACGGACGGAGAAGCCGTTCGTCAAGGCCGGGAACAAGCACCACAAGATGCGCGCGAGGGGGACGAAGTACCCGCGCGTGCGCGGGGTCGCGATGAACGCCGTCGACCACCCGTTCGGTGGCGGCGGGCGCCAGCACCCCGGCAAGCCCAAGAGCATCTCCCGGAACGCCCCGCCGGGACGCAAAGTGGGCGACATCGCGTCGAAGCGGACCGGCCGCGGCGGCAAAGGGGGTCGTAACAAGTCATGAGTTCGGAGTACCAGATCGGCCGCGACAAGGACGAGGAGTTCACGTACCGCGGCCACACGCTCGACGAGCTGCAGGAGATGTCGCTCGACGAGGTCGCGGAACTGCTCCCCGCACGGCAGCGGCGAACCATCACGCGTGGCCTGACCACAGAGCAGGAGAAACTGCTCGAGAAGGCGCGCGAGCGTACGCCCGAGGAGACGGCGAACGACCCCATCCGCACACACCTGCGGAACATGGTCGTCGTGCCCGAGTTCGTCGGACTCACGTTCGCGGTCTACACGGGCCAGAGCTTCGAGCGCGTCGAGGTCGAACCCGAGATGATCGGGCACTACCTCGGCGAGTTCCAGCTCACGCGCACGTCGGTCGAGCACGGACAGGCCGGCATCGGGGCGACCCGATCCTCGAAGTTCGTGCCCCTCAAGTGACCACCATGGGAATCAGCTACTCGATCGACGCCGACCCGGACACGACGGCCAAAGCCATGCTCCGGGAGCGGCACATGTCACACAAGCACAGCAAGGCCATCGCCCGCGAGATCAAGGGCAAAACGGCCGCCGAGGCCGTCGAGTACCTCGAGAGCGTGATCGCCGGCGAGCGCTCGGTCCCGTTCCGGTCGCACAACTCCGGCGTCGGTCACCGCAAGGACATCGACGGCTGGGACGCCGGGCGCTACCCGAACAAGGCCTCGAAGGCGTTCCTCGACCTGCTCGAGAACGCGGTCGGGAACGCCGACCACCAGGGGTTCGACGGCGACTCGATGACCATCGTCCACGTCGCGGCCCACAAGGTCGGCGAGTCCCCGGGCCGCAAGCCCCGGGCGTTCGGCCGCGCCAGCCAGTGGAACACCCCGCAGGTCGACGTCGAACTGATCCTCGAAGAGCAGGAGGAGGGTGAGAACTGATGGCGGACGAACACCAGTTCATCCACGACGGCATCCAGCGGACGAAGATAGACGAGTTCTTCCACGACGAACTCGCCCGCGCGGGCTACGGCGGTATGGACGTCGCCAAGACCCCGATGGGCACCCAGATCGTCCTGAAGGCCGAGAAGCCCGGGATGGTCATCGGCAAGGGCGGGAAGAACATCCGGAAGGTCACCGCCGAGCTCGAGAAGCGGTTCGACCTCGACGACCCGCAGATCGACGTCCAGGAGGTCGACGAGCCGGACCTGAACGCCCAGATCGTCGCCGACCGCCTCGCGAACGCCCTCGAGCGTGGCTGGTACTTCCGGAAGGCCGGGCACACGACCATCGACCGCATCATGGACGCCGGCGCGCTCGGTGCGGAGATCGTCCTCAGCGGGAAGGTCACGGGCGCCCGCTCGCGCGTGGAGAAGTTCAACCGCGGCTACATCAAGCACAACGGCGAGCCCGCCGAGGAGATCGTGGATCGTGGAACGGGCGTCGCGGTGATGAAGCTCGGCACCATCGGGGTGCAGGTGCGGATCATCCCGCCGGACGCCGAACTGCCCGACGACTTCGAAGTGTACGAGGACGTCGACGTCGAGGAGTTCATCGAGGAACCGAGCGGCGACGTCGACGAACTGCTCGCCGACGCCGACGCGGCGATCGAGGGCGAGGGCGACGTCGAACCCGAGGCGGTCTCGGAGGCCGCCGAGGAGTTCGAGGAGGTCCCCGAGCCCGAGTTCGACGACGAGGAGGTCATCGAGGAGCCCGACGTCGCCGAGGAGTCGGCTGACGCCGGCGCGGACGGTGACGAAGCCGACGGCGACGTCGATGAGCTCGACGCCGTCGACGCGGCGATCGAGGGCGAGGTCGACGAGGACGCCGACGCGGAGGCCGGCGACCTGATGGAGGAGATGGAGGAGGCCGACGAGGCCGATGCCGACTCCGACAGCGACGTCGACGAGGCCGACGCCGACGCCGGCGGAGCCGACGCCGACGAGGAGGTGGACGAGGAATGACCATCCTCCACCCCGAGGAGATCCGGGACATGACGCCCGCCGAGCGCGACGCGGAGCTCGAGGACCTCGAGACGGAGCTGCTGAACGCCAAGGCCGTACAGGCTGCCGGCGGCGCCCCGGAGAACCCGGGACGCGTAGGAGAGCTGAAGAAGGCGATCGCGCGGATCAAGACGATCCAGCGCGAGGAAGGCGACCTCGAGGAGGTGGCCGAGTAAGATGCTCGCCCCGGAGACGCTCGTCCGACACGAACTCGCGGGCCTGTCGGTCCGCGTCGTCGACGCGACCCACGAGGGGTACGTCGGCATCGAGGGGACGGTGGTCGACGAGACCGCCAACACCCTGCTGGTCGGGCGGGACTCCGGGGTGGTGCAGGTACCGAAGGCCGCGGCGACGTTCGAGTTCGCGGTCCCCGACGACCACGAGGCCGAGGAGGCCGGCGAGACGGGAGACGTCTCGTACGTGGTCGTCGAGGGCGAGCGACTCGTCGCGCGCCCGGCCCGACGTACCGAACTCACTGGTGATTCGAAATGGCGCTAGGACTGAACGTCACGGAGCCGTCGGAGGCCTGTGCCGACCCCAACTGTCCGTTCCACGGCACGCTCGGCGTGCGTGGACAGACGATCGAGGGTCGCGTGGCCTCCACGGACATGGACAAGACCGTGATCGTCGAGCGCGAGTACGACGTGAAGGTGCCCAAGTACGACCGGTACATGAAACGCCGGTCGCGCGTTCCGGCGCACCATCCGCCGTGCCTCTCGCTCGACGTCGGTGACACGGTACGTATCGCAGAGACACGACCGCTCTCGAAGACGAAGAGCCACGTCGTGATCGAGAAGACCGAATCGGAGACCGGAGGTGACGCCTGATGGAGGCGCTGAACGCCGACGTCACCCCCGGGCTGGAGAAGGGCTCGCTGATCACGTGTGCCGACAACACCGGCGCGCGTCAGCTGAAAGTGATCAGCGTCTCGGGCTACTCCGGGACGCACAACCGCCACCCCAGAGCCGGGCTGGGCGACAAGGTGACCGTCTCGGTCACGAAGGGCACCCCGGAGATGCGCCGACAGGTCCTGCCTGCGGTGATCATCCGGCAGCGAAAGCCCATCCGTCGCCCGGACGGCACGCGGGTGAAGTTCGAGGACAACGCCGCGGTCATCGTCGACGACAACGACGACCCGCGCGGGACCGAACTGAAGGGCCCCATCGCACGCGAGGTGGCCGAGCGGTTCGGCAGCATCGCCTCGACGGCCACGATGATAGTATGAGCAAGCAGCCACGCAAACAGCGGACACGACAGCGGCGTGCGCCCCTGCACGAGAGGCAGAAGCAGGTGCGCGCGCACCTCTCGGATGACCTCCGGGAGGAGTACGGGACGCGCAGCGTCCGGGTCGCCGAGGGCGACACCGTCGAGGTCCAGCGCGGTGACTACGCCGGGACCACCGGCGAGGTCATCGCGGTCGACCTCAAAGAGGCGGTCGTCCACGTCGAGGGTGTGACCCAGGAGAAGGCCGACGGCGAGGAGGTGCCGCGCCCGCAGCAGGCGTCGAACCTCGTCGTCACCGACCTGAACCTCTCGGACGACCTGCGCGAGGAACGGCTCGAGGCGCTCGGAGGTGAGGCCGAGTGACGCGACACCAGAAGCGGCTCTCGGTGCCCAAGTCCTGGCCGGTCGAGCGCAAGACCGCGACCTTCACCGTGAAGGCCGACGCGGGCCCGCACGGCGAGGCCGGCGTCCCCCTGCTCGTCCTGCTTCGGGACGTGCTCGGGTACGTCGACTCCCGCAAGGAGGCCCGCTACGCGCTCGGGCAGGACTCCGTGCTGGTCAACGGCAAGCCCGTCGGCGACGAGGGGCGTCCCATCGGGATGTTCGACATCGTCGCGTTCGCCGAGCGCGAGGAGTACTACCGCGTGTTCCCCGACGAGGGTGGTCGGCTGGCGCTGACCCCCATCGACGCGGACGCGGCGGACTCGAAGCTCGGGAAGGTCGTCGGCAAGCGGCAGGTCGCGGGCGGGGCCTACCAGCTGACGATGCACGACGGACAGACCATCCAGGTCGAGACCGCCGACTACAGCACGAACGACTCGCTGGTGCTCGACAACGAGACGAGCGAGGTCGTCGCGCACTTCCCCTACGAGGAGGGTGCGCTGGTGACGGCGGTCGACGGCGCACACGCCGGGGAGATCGGCGAACTGACCGAGATACAGGTCACGCCGGGGTCCTCGCCGAACAACGTCCGCGTCGAGCAGCCCGAGGGCTGGTTCGAGACGGTCGAGGGGTACGTGGTCGTCATCGACGAGAACTTCGTCGGCGACGAGGCGGTCCCGGTGGCCGACGTCGAGGACACGGACGAGGCGACCGACACCGAGGCCGACGTCGAGGACGCCGACGGTGACGTCATCGGGGACGACTCGGACGAGGCCGAGGACGACGTCGACACCGACGCCGACGAGGAGGTGACCGAGGAATGAGCAGCGGATCCGACGCCGATGCGGAGTTCCACGAGATGCGCGCGCCGCGCGTCGAGAAGGTCGTCGTCCACATGGCGGTCGGCGAGGGCGGTCGCGAGCTCGCGAACGCGGAGGAGATCCTCGCGGAGATCGCCGGCCAGGAGCCGGTCCGGACGGTCGCGAAGAACACGGTCGGCGAGTTCGGCGTCCGCGAGGGCGACCCGATCGGCGCGAAGGTCACCCTTCGGGGTGACCGGGCCGAGGAGTTCCTCGAGACGGCGCTCCCGCTGGTCGAGATCTCCCGGTCGCAGTTCGACACGAACGGGAACTTCTCGTTCGGCGTCGAGGAGCACACGGACTTCCCGAGCCAGGAGTACAACCCGAACATCGGCATCTACGGGCTCGACGTGACGGTGAACCTGGTCCGGCCGGGCTACCGGGTGCGCAAGCGCGACAAGGTGTCGCGAGCGATCCCGCCGAGCCACCGCCTGACCGTCGGGGACGCCGTCGCGTTCCTCGAGTCGAACTACGACGTGGAGGTGCAGTGATGAGCGAATCAGAGGAGTTAGAGACCGGCGAACAGGCCGAGAAGCGAACCGGCGACATCCACGAGTGCCAGCGCTGCGGGCGCGAGCAGGGACTGGTCGGCAAGTACGACATCTGGCTCTGCCGACAGTGCTTCCGCGAGACCGCCCGGAGCATGGGCTTCAAGAAGTACAGCTGACATGGTAGACAACGATCCACTGGCCAGCGCGCTGTCGGGCATCGACAACGCCGAGCGCGTCGGCCACCTGACACAGCGGGTCCAGCCCGCCTCGAACGAGATCGGCAGCGTACTCGAGGTCTTCTACGACCGCGGGTACATCGACGGCTTCCAGCGCGTCGACGACGGCAAGGCCGGCCGCTTCGAGGTCGAACTGAAAGGCGCCATCAACCGGTGTGGCGCGGTCAAGCCCCGCTACTCGGCGGGTGTCGAGGACTACGAGAAGTGGGAGAAGCGGTTCCTCCCCGCCCGGGACTACGGGACCCTCGTCGTCACGACCAGTAGCGGCATCATGAGCCACTACGAGGCACGCGACCGCGGCATCGGCGGACAGGTGCTCGCATACGTATACTGATAATGAACGAGACACGGATCGGGATACCGGAAGACGTTTCGGCCGAGCTGGACCACCTCGACCTCACGGTCGAGGGGCCCAACGGCTCGGTGACCCGGCGACTCTGGTACCCCGACATCACGGTGTCGGTCGAGGACGACGCGGTCGTCGTCGCGACCGACGAGGACGACGCGAAGACCGTCTCGACCGTCGGGACCTTCGAGAGCCACGTCCGGAACATGGTCCACGGCGTCACCGAGGGCTGGGAGTACCAGATGGAGGTGTTCTACTCCCACTTCCCGATGCAGGTGACGACCGAGGGCGACGAGGTCGTCATCTCGAACTTCCTGGGCGAGCGACACCCCCGCCGCGCGGAGATCCGCGGCGACACGGAGGTCCGGATCGACGGCGAGGAGATCACGCTCAGCGGGCCCAGCATCGAGGACGTCGGCCAGACGGCCGCGGACGTCGAGCAGCTGACCCGCGTGAAGGACAAGGACACCCGCGTCTTCCAGGACGGGGTCTACATCACGCAGAAACCCTCGCGAGGTGAGGCCTGATGCCCGAGGACGAACGGGACGAGCCGGACGCCGAGGACGAGGACGGCGGCTTCGAGTTCGGCGAGGACGAGGACGCCCCCGAGGACGTCTCCGAGGAAGAGGCGACCGAGGAAGAGGCGACCGAGGAAGAGGCGACCGAGGAAGAGGCCGAGAGCGACGCCGATGTCGCCGACGAGGCCGACGCCGAGGAAGAAGCAGACGCCGAGGAGGCCGACGCCGACGAGGAAGAGGAGTACGAGGACCTGACGGACATCAGTGGCGTTGGCCCGGCGAAGGCCGACGCGCTGCGCGAGGCCGGCTACGAGACGGTCGACGACGTCCGCCGGGCCTCCCAGTCCGACCTCGCGGAGGTCTCCGGCATCGGGAACGCCCTCGCGGCCCGCATCAAGGCCGACGTGGGCGGACTCGAACTCCGCGAGGAGGAGGAGACCGAAGCGGAGGTCGAGGCCGAGGAGCCCGAAGCGCCCGAGGAAGGCGAGGCGGAGACGGAGCTCCAGCCGCGGGGTCACGCGGAGAAGACCCCCGAGCTGAGCGCCGAGGAGGCGCGTCTGCTCGCCCGGCGGCGGGCGGAGGGCAAGCCGGCGTTCAGGCGACAGGACTACCACAAGAAGAAGCGTACCCCCGAGTCCTGGCGGCGCCCGCGCGGCGGGCTGTCCAAGCAGCGCCGCGGGATCAAGGGGAAGGGCGCGAAGGTCGAAGCCGGCTACCGAACGCCGGCGGAGATCCGCGGTCGCCACCCCTCCGGGTTCGAGGAGGTCCGCGTACACAACGTGACCGACCTGGAGGGCGTGGACGGCGACCGCGAGGCGGCCCGCATCGCCTCGACGGTCGGCGCCCGCAAGCGCGAGCGCATCGAGGACGAGGCCGAGGAGCGCGGCATCCGCGTGCTCAACCCGACCTACGTCGAGGTGGAGGTGGAAGAATGACGGATCTCAGCGCACAGCGGCGGCTGGCCGCGGACGTGCTCGGCGTGGGCGCGTCCCGGGTCAGGTTCGACCAGGACGCACAGACCGAGATCGCCGACGCGATCACGAGAGACGACGTCCGCGAGCTGATCGAGGCGGGCTCGATCACCGCGACGGAGGCGAAGGGCAACTCCCGCGGTCGGGCCCGCGAGCGGGCGAAGAAGCGCGCGTACGGCCACCGCAAGGGCGCCGGCACCCGGAAGGGCAAGAAGGGCGGCCGCCAGAACCCCAAGGAGGACTGGCAGAGCCGCATCCGCGCCCAGCGGCGCACCCTGCGGGAGTACCGCGACTCCGGCCGGCTCGACCGGTCGGCCTACCGGCAGCTCTACAACCAGGCCTCGGGCGGCGAGTTCGACAGCGTCCGGGACTTAGAGCGGTACATCGAGAACAACTACGACATACGAGGTGACGAGTGATGGCGACAGGACCACGGTACAAGGTACCGATGCGACGGCGCCGCGAGGCTCGAACGAACTACCACCAGAGGTTGCGCCTGCTGAAATCCGGCAAGCCACGCCTGGTCGCTCGGAAGAGTAACCGGCACGTCAGGGCGCAGCTGATACTCACGGGCCCGCAGGGCGACGAGACGATAGCGAGCGCGACGTCCGAGGACCTCGAGGCGTACGGCTGGGAGGCCCCCACGGGGAACCTCCCGGCGGCGTACCTGACGGGGCTGCTCGCCGGCAAGCGAGCGATGGAGGCCGGCCTCGAGTCGGCGGTCCTCGACATCGGGCTGAACACCGCGACACCCGGAAACAAGGTGTTCGCGGTCCAGGAGGGCGTCATCGACGCGGGGCTCGAGGTGCCCCACAACGACGAGGTGTTCGCCGAGTGGGAACGGACCCGCGGCGAACACATCGCGGAGTACGCAGAGACGCAGGACGGCCTGTACACCGGCGAATTCGACGCGACGACCCTTCCGGAGCACTTCGATTCGGTACGAGAACGACTGATGGAGGAACTCTAACATGTCCCACGGCTGGGAACCGAAGACGCGCCTCGGTCGCAAGGTGGCCGAGGGGGAGATAACGAGCATGGAACAGGCCCTCGAGTCAGGGCTCCCGCTGAAAGAGCCCGAGATCGTCGACCAGCTCCTCCCGGGGCTGGACGACGAGGTGCTGGACATCAACATGGTCCAGCGGATGACCGACTCCGGCCGCCGGGTGAAGTTCCGGTGTGTCTGTGCGGTCGGCAACCGCGACGGCTTCGTCGGCTACGCCGAGGGCCGTGACGACCAGGTCGGCGGCGCCATCCAGAAGGCCATCGAGGTCGCCAAACTGAACATCATCAAGGTCGAGCGTGGCTCGGGCTCCTGGGAGGACCGGTCGGATCAGCCCCACTCGCTCGCCCGCCGGACGAAGGGGAAGGCGGGCTCCGTGACGGTGGAGCTCATCCCCGCCCCGCTCGGGCTGGGGCTCGCGGCGAGCGAGACGGTCCGGAACGTCCTCGAGCTCGCGGGCGTCGAGAACGCGTGGACGAAGTCGTTCGGCAACACCCGGACGACGCTCAACCTCGCGAAGGCGACGTACATCGCCCTCGAGAACGCCTCGAAGGCCCGCGGCCCGCGCTCGCTCCGCTCGGAGGGCGCCGCCGAGGAGGTGCCCGAATGATGCAGGCGCTCGTGCAGCTCCGCGGCGAGGTCAACCAGTCCCAGGGCGTGCGCGACACGCTCGGGATGCTGAACCTCCACAGGGTGAACCACTGTACGTTCGTCCCGGAGACGGAGACCTACCGCGGGATGATCACGAAGGTGAACGACTGGGTGGCCCACGGCGAGCCCTCGGTCGAGACGGTCGAACTGCTCCTCTCGAAGCGCGCCGAGCCCGCCGAGGGCGACGCCGACGTCGACGAGGAGTGGCTGGCCGAGCACACCGACTACGACTCGTTCGCGGCGCTCGCGGAGGCGCTCGTCGCGGAGGAGACGACCCTGCGCGAGCAGGGGCTCTCCCCGACGCTCCGTCTGCACCCGCCGCGTGGCGGCCACAGCGGCCTGAAGAAGACCGTCGTGGAGGGCGGCCAGCTGGGCAAGCACCCACAGGACGCGATCGACGACCTCCTGGAGGCGATGCGATGACGTCGAAGAAGCGACGCCAGCGCGGCTCTCGCACCCACGGCGGCGGCTCGCACAAGAAGCGCCGCGGCGCCGGCCACCGGGGCGGGCGCGGCCGTGCCGGCCGGGACAAACACGAGAAGCTCCTCTACCCGCCGCGGGGCAAGCACGGGTTCAAGCGGCCGCAGAAGACCGACGAGACGGTCCTGACGGTCAACGTCCGAGAGCTCGACGAGGACGCGGTCGTCCTCGCCGCCGAGGGCATCGCAGAGGAGACCGACGACGGCTACCGGGTCGACGCCCGCGACGTCGTCGAGGACGGCCACGAGGCCGACGCGGTGAAGGTCCTCGGCGCCGGGCGCGTCCACAACACGCTCGAGGTGGTCGCCGACGAGTTCTCCGGGACGGCCCGCGAGCTGATCGAGGACGCCGGCGGCTCGGCGACGCTCACGGAGCGTGGCGAGGAACGCGCCGAGCGAAACGCCGATAGGGATACAACAGACGAGCCGGAAGAGTCCCAGTAACATGAGCTGGAAGGAGACCGCCGAACCGGTACTCACGCGGATGCCGGCCGTCGAGCGCCCGGAGGGGCACGTCCCCTTCCGTCGGAAGCTCGGCTGGACCGCCGGCATCCTCGTGCTGTACTTCTTCCTGACGAACGTGTTCCTCTACGGCCTGCCGACGGGCGGGACCGGGAGCGACGCGTTCGGGCAGTTCCGGACCATCCTCGCGGGCGGCCAGGGGACCATCCTGCAGCTCGGGATCGGGCCGATCGTCACGGCGTCGATCGTCCTCCAGCTGCTCGGCGGGGCCGATCTACTGGGCCTCGACACGCAGAACCCCCGCGACCAGGCGCTCTACCAGGGGCTCCAGAAGGTGCTCGTGGTCGTCATGTGCATCCTGACGGGGTTCCCGATGGTGTTCGCCGGCAACTTCCTGCCCGTCGACCCCGCGCTGGCCGACCAGCTGGGCGGCGTCGGCGTGGTCAAGTGGCTGATGTTCGGGCAGATCTTCGTCGGCGGTCTCCTCATCCTGTTCATGGACGAGGTCATCTCGAAGTGGGGCGTCGGCTCCGGGATCGGCCTGTTCATCATCGCCGGCGTGAGCCAGCGGCTCATCGGCGGCCTGTTCGCCTGGGAGGCGCTCGGGACGAACTACACCGGGTTCTTCCCGACGTGGGTCGGTATCGTCACCGGCTCGGTGCAGATGAACAGCCCGCTGACCCCACAGGGGGTGCTCGACATCCTCATCGGCCCCGGACAGATCCTCGCGCTGGTGACGACGGTGCTCATCTTCGCCATCGTCGTCTACGCCGAGTCCGTCCGGGTCGAGATACCTCTCTCCCACGCCCGGGTGAAGGGAGCCCGCGGGCGCTTCCCCGTGAAGCTCATCTACGCGAGCGTCCTGCCGATGATCCTCGTCCGCGCCGTGCAGGCGAACATCCAGTTCCTCGGGCGCATTCTCAATAGCCAGTGGGCCGGTATGCCCGCCTGGGTCGGCGAGTACACCACCGCCGGCGGCGTCGCCGAACCGATCGGCGGGCTGTTCTACTACCTCGCGCCCATCTACTCCCCGGGCGACTGGATGTGGTGGGCCGGCGGTCCCGCCGCCAGCCAGGAGCCCTGGCAGATACTGCTCCGGGTGAGCGTCGATCTGTTCATCATGGTCGTCGGGGGTGGCATCTTCGCCATCTTCTGGGTCGAGACCACGGACATGGGCCCCGAGGCCACGGCCCGGCAGATCCAGAACTCCGGGATGCAGATCCCCGGGTTCCGACAGTCCCCGGGCGTCATCGAGAAGGTCCTGGAGCGGTACATCCCGCAGGTCACCGTGATCGGCGGCGCGCTCGTCGGCCTGCTGGCTGTCGGCGCGAACATGCTCGGCACCATCGGGCAGGTCTCCGGAACGGGGCTGCTGCTGACGGTCTCGATCACGTACAAACTGTACGAGGAGATCGCCGAGGAGCAGCTCATGGAGATGCACCCGATGATGCGCCAGGTCTTCGGGGACTGACACCGGCACTCACCTTTTCTACGGTTTCGCGTCCGCCGGAGGTCGAGCGGGAGTGAGACGGGGACCGACCACCATCGGGCCCCAGTACTCCCCGGGGACGCGCCCGACGGCTCGCCCACGTGAACCGTCCGAACGTTCATCCCTCCGGATACGTCAACGACGACCATCGAGGATGAACTTCTGTGACGAGTGCGAATCGCTCCTCTCGCCGGCGAACGAGGGCGAGCGGTGCGTGGACTGTGGGGGGACGCTGACCGAACGGGAGCCGCCAGGGTCGGACGGGGCCGACGACGGGGGACCCACGACGGACTTAGAGCGACTCTCGACGACGGACTCCGGTTCGGTGCGAAAGCGGAACGCGACGCGGTGGCTGGACTCGCTCGAGGAGCCCTCGCCGACCGAACTCCGGCGGGCCGTCGTCCCCAAGCCGCAGGGGTTCTCGGGGAGCACCTACGCGGCGGACGTCTCGAACGTCCGGGTGACCGGCGACGCCGAGTTCGTCGAGACGGTCGCGGCCCTGTTCCGGCCGCTGCTCGAGCTGGACGGTCGCCGGACGCGCCTGGAGATCAACCTCCAGGAGACGGAGGACCGCGAGACCGGCGAGGCGACGGGCAACTACGCGCTGTATCTCGGGGTCGCGGAGCGGAGCGGGTAGCTCCCCCGAGACCCGACGGTTCCCCGGAGGGGGTCGCTGGAGGACGGTGGAGTTAACCCGCCGTCGCCGAACCTACGCGTATGCGAAGCTTCACGATCGGCGAGATATGGGACATCCCGATCCGGATCAACACCTCGTTGATAATCTTCCTGCCGATCCTGGCGTGGCTCATCGGGAGCGGCGGGCAGATCGCGGTGTACGCGGGGTTCATCGAGCGACTCACCGGCGTGGGATTCGACCTCGCGCAGTTGCGCGCGGGGTCGATGCCGTGGGTCATCGGGATCACGGCGGCGGTCGGCCTGTTCGTGAGCGTGACGCTGCACGAACTCGGCCACTCGTGGGTCGCCCTGCGCTACGGGCTCACCATCGAGTCGATCACGCTGTGGATCCTCGGCGGGATTGCGGCGCTCAGCTCCATCCCGCGGGAGTGGAACCGCGAGTTCTGGATCGCCATCGCCGGGCCGATCACGAGCGTGCTCGTCGGTGCGGTCTGCTACGTCGGACTGCTCGCCACGCCCGGGTCGCTTCCCGTCCCGCGGTTCCTCTTCGGCTGGCTCGCCATCACGAACGTCACGCTGGCCGTGTTCAACCTCCTGCCGGCGTTCCCGATGGACGGCGGGCGGATCCTCCGGGCGCTGCTCGCGCGGCGGCGCCCCTACGGAACCGCGACCCGCATCGCCGGCCGGATCGGCGTGATCTTCGCGTTCCTGTTCGCCATCGTCGGCGTGTTCACCTTCCAGATCATCCTTCTGCTGCTCGCCTTCTTCGTCTACGGCGCGGCGACCACCGAGTCCCGGACGGTCCTCCTCGACGAACTCCTGGAGGGGATCACCGTGGGCGACATCGCGACGCGGGACGTGAACGCGATCCCCGCGCGGACGAGCATCGACGAACTCGGGTCGCGGATGCTCCGCGAGCGGCGGACGGTCTACCCGGTCCTCGACGACGGGGGGAGCATCGTCGGTGTGGTGGCGCTCGAGGACTTAAAACGGGCCCGCCGGCAGGACCGCGCGTCGACGACCGTCGAGGAAGTGATGCGGGAGGTCATCCGGGTGGGGACGGACGCGGACGCCTTCGACACGCTGGCGCTGCTGAACCAGGCCGGGAGTCAGAACGCGCTCGTCGAGGAGAACGGCGCCGTGGTGGCCGTGCTTTCACAGTCCGATTACGCACACGCGCTCACGATACAGCGAGGGTTCCGGAGCAGCCTGAGCGGGTGACGGGAGTACGGATGACGGGGGACACTCGAGTGGCGATTGCGTCCCACGATCGGTGAGAAGGATCGGTCGCCGTGCTGGATAGCGGGCGCGTGCGCGGCACGAGCCCCTCGACGCGGAGCGGCTAATGGCAACGACTATCATTACATACATCCGATCGCTGCCGGCATGTCCACAGGAGAAGACACGTCCGGCAAGGGTACGTCATCTTTCAGGAGGAGATCACGGACCTCGAACGGTACCTGAACGAGTACCTTCCCACGGTGGCCGAAACGATCGAGAAGCACGAGGGGACGGTGCTCGTCAACACGACCGATCCCGAGGTCCTAGAGGGAGAGTGGGACCACTCTCGGACCGTCGTCGTGGAGTTCCCGTCGGTCGAGGCGGCCCGGGCGTGGTACACCGGCCCGGCGTACGAGGAGGTCAAGCCGGTCCGGATCGAGTCGAGCGAGTACGCGAACGCGGTTATCTATCCCGAGTTATCCCCCCGAGACCGTACGGACCCACCGCCCGAGCTCCCGGGCCGTCGGGGCGTCGACTCCCGACAGCGGGGCACGACCCGGGCGTGACGGGGCGATAACGCCGTCGTTCCACCGTCGAAGTGTTTAGCGTCGTACGCGGCGCGTGGACGGTGGCGCTCGTCGGTGATTTCGTCGAGAACGACGGCCGCCAGTCTCACTCCCAGGCCGAGCG
>JBEPXB010000010.1:0-17724 GCA_041642135.1 Halobacteriales archaeon
GCGAGGCCGGCTTCGCCCGGCCTCGGCACGTCGCGGCGGCAAAGCCGCCGCGCAGTCGCCCCTTCAGTCCCGCCCGCGTCGGCTGATCGGACGGCGGTCGGCGGGCGGGACTGAAAGGGGCCGACGGCTACGCGAACCCGGGCGACGGTGAGCCGAGCGAAGCGAGGCGAACGTCGCTGGACGAGCGGAGCGAGTCCAGCGGAACAAGCACGCGAACGGAGTGAGCGCGCGCAGCGAGCCCCGGGAGCGTAGCCGTCGGGGGCTTTCGAGGTGTTGCGGTCTATTCCATTCGGAGATCGATGTGCGCCGTAACGATCGAAACCGGGCTCCCGCAACGTTCCTCCTACGGCGTGTAATCCACCGACCCGTCCTCGCTCTCGAGGAACGCGGTCAGGAGGTCCGTCGTGGCGACGATATCCTCGACGTGGGCGCTCTCGGTGACGGTGTGGAGGTAGCGGGTCGGGATGGAGAGCGCC
Source organism: Halobacteriales archaeon (assembly GCA_041642135.1). GTDB lineage: Archaea > Halobacteriota > Halobacteria > Halobacteriales > Haloarculaceae > Salinirubellus. The sequence goes on from JBEPXB010000010.1 coordinate 477, forward strand.
CCGGCGGGCGTCGCGCCGCCGGCCCGCTGGAGGCTCGCGGTGTCCGTCCCGCCGGAGGGGAGGACCTCGAGCTGGTAGTCGACGCCGCTCCCCTCGGCGACCTCGCGGAGCCGGCGGTTGACCTTCGGGTTCGTGATCACCGAGGAGTCCTTGAGCTTGATGGCGGTCCCCTCCCCCAGCCTCGTCACCTGGTCGCCGTCCTCGAACCCGGGGACGTCGTTGGCGACGGTCACGTCGAGCGCGATGGCGAGGTCCGGTTCGACGTCGGCCCCGAGCGCCTCCGCCCCGCGCAGGCCGACCTCCTCCTGCGTGGTCGCGGCGAAGTGTACGGTCACGTCGGGGTCGGAGAGCCGCTCGGCGGCCTCGAGCATCGCGAAGACGCAGACGCGGTCGTCGAGCGCCTTGCCGTTGACGTGGTTTCCGACGACCTCGGTGGTCTGTCGCATCGTCACGAGGTCGCCGACGCTCACCAGCTCCGAGACGGCCTCGCCGTCCCGGCCCATGTCGACGTGGACGTCGTGGACCTCCCGGTCCGACTCGTCGTCGTCATCGTCGTCCTGGGTGTGCGGCGGGACGGACCCGATGACGCCCGTGAGTTCGCCCTGCTGTGTGTGGACGGCGACGCGCTGGGCGCGGAGCACGCGGGGGTCCCAGCCGCCGAGGGCGTCGAGCTGGAGGAACCCCTCGTCGGTGACGTGCCTGACCATGAACCCGATCTCGTCGACGTGGGCGGCGACGACGACCGAGTAATCCGACTCGCCCTCCACGGTCCCGACGACGTTCCCCATCGCGTCGGTGCGGACCTCGTCGGTGCGTTCCCCCAGCGCCTCGGTGACCAGGCCCCGGACCCGGTCCTCGTAGCCGGGCGGGCCGTGGAACTCGGTCAGGTCCCGCAGCAGGTCGAAGTCGAACGGCAGTTCGCGGTCCTCGAATGACATACCCGGGGGTCCGGCCGGCGACGATAAAAAGGGGCCAGAACCGCCCATGCCGTTCCGGCGTGCAATTAACCGAGCGAGACGAGCGGTCCGGTTCTCGATCCCGAGCCTCCTACTGCTGGCCGTAGATCAGGTTCCGCTGGATGTCGTTCGCACCCTCGTAGATGACGGGGATGCGTACGTCCCGGTACACGCGGGCGATCCGGCGGTCGGTCAGGACCGAGCGGCCGCCGTGGAGCGACATCGCGTCCTCGGCACACTTCGTGGCGGTCTCCGTCGACTTCGTCTTCGCCATCGCCGCCCAGAGCCCGGCGTCCTCGTCGTTCGCCACCTTCTCGGCGGCCCGCCAGTTCAGCGCCCGCGCGCTCTCGAACTCCGTGCGCATGTCCGCGAGCTTGTGCTGGACGGCTTGGAACTCCGAGACGCCGCGCCCGAACGCCTCGCGGTCGTGGACGAACTCCCAGGCCTCCTCGATGGCCGCCGCCGCCAGCCCGAGCCCGTGGCCCCCGACCACGACCCGGCCGTGGTTGAAAAAGTCCGCGAGCATCCAGAAGCCCGCGCCCTCGACGCCGATCCGGTTCTCCTCGGGGACCTGCAGGCCGTCGAGGTGGAGGTGGGCCTGCTTGGAGGCCGGCATCGCCATCTTCTCCGGGATGTGTTCGGCCTCGTAGCCATCCGAATCGGTCGGGACGACGAACAGCGAGAAGTTCCCGTAGCGGTTGTTCTGGTCGTCGCCGGTCTTCGCGTACAGCGTGACCCAGTCGGCCTCGACTCCGTTGCCGATCCAGTACTTCTCGCCGTCGATCACGTACTCGTCGCCCTCCTTCCGCGCGGCCGTGGACATCCCTGCCAGGTCCGAGCCGGTGTCGGGTTCCGAGACCGCGAGCCCCGTGATCTGCTCGTTCTCGGCGACCGGGCGGAGATACCGCTCCTTCTGTTCCTCGGTGCCGTACTCGCCGAGTATCTCGGCACCGAACGACGCCAGCTGGAGGGTGAGCGAGATGCCCGCATCGGCACGATAGAACTCCTCGGCGATGGCGAGTATCTCGTACAGGTCGAGTCCGCGCCCGCCGTACTCCTCGCTGATGTCCTGTGCGACGAGCCCGGCGTCCATCCCCGCCTCCAGGACGTCCCACGGGTACTCCCCGGAGCGGTAGTACTCCTCGGCCGCGGGGGCGATGTACTCCCGGGCGAACTCGCGGGCCTCCTGTTTGACGTCCCGGGCGTGCTCGGGGACGACGCTCTCCTCGAAGAGATCCATACGCGCCATCGGGACGCGAACCCCTTATGTCGTCGGAAAGGGGCGGAACGTACCCGCGGAACGCCGCCGATCGTGCGGGTGACACGCCGACCGTGCCGACGGTCCACCGACCCGGCGATCACGGCGCGGCGAGTGCGCTCATACGGTCGTGCGTCGTCTTTTACCGGCGCTAACCGACCCCGTCCGGATGATCGCCGTTACATCGTTACGCGCGACCGTATCAGTCGTCGTCCGGGGCGGCCTCCTCGGGGGTCTGTCCCTCGAACATCTCCGCGTCGTCGTACTCCTCGCGGAGGTCCTTCTTCGAGAACTTCCCGGTGGCGGTCTTGGGGACCGCGTCGATGAACTCGATCGCGTCCGGGAGCCACCACTTGGGGTACTCCTCGCGGAGCATCTCGTAGATGTCCTCGCGGAGCGCCTCCTCGTCGGCACCCTTCACCGGCACGACGAACGCGACCGGGCGCTCCTGCCACTTCTCGTGGGGGACCCCGACGACGGCCGCCTCGCTCACGTCGTCGTGGGCCATGATGGAGTTCTCCAGCTCGACCGAGGAGATCCACTCGCCGCCGGACTTGATGACGTCCTTCGCGCGGTCGACGATCTTGATGTAGCCGTCCTCGTCGACAGTGACGATGTCGCCGGTCCTGAGCCAGCCGTCCTCGAAGTCCTCCTCGTTGGCGTCCGGCCGTTTGAAGTATTCGGTGGTCACCGAGGGGCCGCGAACGAGCAGTTCGCCGAAGTCCTCGCCGTTCCACGGCACCTCGTTTCCGTCGTCGTCGACCACCCTGAACTCCAGGCCGGGGACGAACAGCCCCTGTTTCGAGCGCTTCGTCAGCTGTTCCTCGTAGGGCTCGTCCTCGAGGCCGGCCTTGAGGTGGGCGACGCTCCCGATGGGCGACATCTCGGTCATCCCCCAGGCGTGGAGCAGTTCGACGTCGCGGTCGTCGAACCACTCGATCATGGAACGGGGAGCGGCGCTCCCACCGACGATGACCGAGTCCAGCGAGGACAGATCGAGGGCGTTCTCCTTCGCGTACTCCATCAGGCCGAGCCACACCGTCGGGACGCCCGCGGTGATGGTGACGCCCTCCTCCTCGATGAGCTTCGCGAGGTCCTCGGGGTTCGGCGAGGGGCCCGGGTAGACGTGTTTGGCACCCCCCGCGGTCGCCGTGAACGGCATCCCCCACGCGTTGACGTGGAACATCGGGACCACCGGCATGACGACGTCGTCGTCGGCCATCGGGATGCCGGCCGGCGCGAGTGACTCCATCGTGTGGGCCCACAGCATCTTGTGGGTGTACTCGACGCCCTTCGGCCGGCCCGTCGTGCCCGAGGTGTAGCACATCCCGGCGGGCTGATCCTCGTCGAGGTCAGGCCAGTCGTACTCCGTCGACTCGCCGCCGACGAACGACTCGTAGTCCGTCACCGGCTCGAGTGTGGTCTCCGGGACCGACTCGCCCATCACCACGAACTCCACGTCGTCGAACTCGACGGCGTCCTCGGCGGCGCCCGCGAGCTTCTCGACCAGCGACGGGTCGACGAAGATTATCCGGTCCTCGGCGTTGCCGACGATGTACTGGATGTGCTCGTCGGGCAGCAGCGGGTTGATCGTGTGGAGCTGTGCGCCGGTGGTCGGGACTCCGAAGTACGTCTCGAAGTGTCGGTGGTGGTTCCAGCAGAACGTCGCCACGCGGTCGCCGTCCTCGATGCCGGCCGCGTCGAGCGCGTTGGCGAGCTGTGCCGTCCGATCGGCGTACTCGGCGTAGGTGTACCGCTCGATGCCGTCGTGTGTGCGCGAGACGATCTCCGTATCCGGGTAGAGTTTCTCCGCACGCCACAGGAACGGCCGCAGTGTCAGGTCTGTCCCGCCGGGCATACCCGCAGCTTTCGCCACGACGCTAATGATTCTTACTACATCCGCCGTCGAGAGGGCTCACGTCCGGTGATCCGGGAGACGACGCGAGACGGCGACCCCCTCGCCGGCGGGCAGGAGCACCGTCTCGAACGCCGGGTCGGCACGCACAGTGTGCAGGTACTCGGCGATCCCCCGGGTCGCGTCGGTCGTCTCGACCTCCGCGTCGCTCAGGAGCTTCGGCAGCGCCTCGAACTCGATCGGGCCGGCCGCGACGGCGTTGTCGGCCAGGACCAGCCCGCCCTCGGAGACCTTCCCCCGGACCGCCTCGAACGCCTCCGCGTAGCGGTGTTTCTCGTTGTCGATCAGGACGCAGTCGAACGGGCCGTCGTACCGCTCGACGATCCCGATCGCGTCGCCGTGCTCGAACCGGGCGCGGTCGGCGTAGCCGCCGCGCTCGAGGAACTCGCGGGCCTCCTCGAGCTCGTCCGCGTCGATCTCGGTGAGAACGATCTCGCCGTCCTCGGGGAGCGCACCGGCGAACCAGTAGGCCGAGTAGCCGAAGCCGGAGCCGAACTCGAAGATCCGCTCCGCGCCGACGAGCCCGGCGAGGAACCGGAGCCACCCCCCGACCGCGGGGCCGACGGTCGGGAAGCCCTCGGCGTCGGCCTTCGCGTCCATCTGGGTCACGACCTCGTCGGGCTCGGGTCCGACGAGCCGAGTGTACGCCTCCACGGATCCCGGGATCGGGTTCATACCTCCATCTCCGCACTCGGCACCGAAAGCGTGTCGGGGGCGAGCAGGTGGCACGCATACGGACCGCTCGACGGGATGGTGTGCCACGCTCGGTCCCCCTGCGGACGGTCGTGGGCCCTCACCGGTGATCGCCGACCCATCGGGGCGATCTCCGGTCGTCCGTCACGACCGTCCGCATCGAGGCCGTCCGGGCGTGCGACGACGGCCGCGTGCCCGCGTACCACCCCGCAGCTCCGGTCAGATCACACGGCGGGGTGGTCCCGTTCCGGTACTTGAACCCTCGTGTCCGAGGAGCGAGATGACAGTGTGCGTCGGCCGAGCGGTGATACGGTCGTGCGTATTCTTCTACCGGCGCTACCCGACCCCGGCCGGGTGATCGCCGGTATATCGGTACGCACGACCGTATGAGACGGGCTCGAGCGGGGCTTCCGAGATTCGCTCCGTTCGCGTCGATCTCGCCCGAACACGTTCGAGCCCCGGTGGAACCTCGAAAGGAACGGGCATCCGTCCGTAGTCAGGGCCACTTATCACCGGTTCCGACCGACGGGGAACTTCACCCGGTCGGGGTGCTCGTTCAGCTTCGCGAGGATCCGCTCGTAGAGTTCGTTGCGGACCCGGGTCCCACGCCGGGGGTGGGTGAGGTAGCGCACCCGGAGTTCCACCCACGACTCGCGCTGCTGAACGTTCACCGACGGTCGGTCGCCGACCTCGAGTTCGACCGCGGTTTCCGCGAGGCGCTTCCGGTAGGTGGCGATGCGGGCGGCCATCTCGTCGCCGAGGTAGTCGTCGGCGGCATCGGCCATCGTCTCGCGGACGAACCCGAGGTCCGTCTCGTAGGCCACCTGTATCGCGAGCTCGTTCCAGACGAACGGGAACTCCTCCCAGGAGTGGTTGTGGACGTGCGAGGAGAGCACCACGGAGTTCGGGAGGGTGATGATCCGGCCCGATGGCTGGTTCGTCGAGACGAGGTCGCCGCCGGCCTCCCACAGCGTCGTGACCAGGAAGTCCACCTCGACGACGTCGCCGCGCGACCCCTCGATGGTGACGCGGTCGCCGACGCTGTAGGGTCGCTTGAGGAGGATGTAGAGCCAGCCGATGAGCGAGAACAGCGGCTGCTGGACCGCGAACGTCACCGCGAACCCGACGATACCGAGCGAGAACAGCAGGCCGACCCACTGCTCGGTGAGCACGCCCAGCGCCCCGACGAGCGTCGCGGCGCCGAACAGCAGGCGGACGACGTTCCGGACGTCCCCCTCGCGCCGGCGGTCTGTGGTCCGGGCGACCAGGAACTCCGAAACGAGACGGTAGAGCCCGTACCCCGCGAGGACGACGGCCAGCACCGACAGCCCCCTGGCGGCGAGGAGGCTGAACGGCGTGTCGACGACGTTCCCCGGGATCGGGTCGAACCGGGCGATGAGGCTCGCCACCGCCGCGGTCAGGACCGCGAGCACGAGTGATAGGAGACCGATGCGACGGCGCACGTCGGGCACTCAGGCGCGTGCGGGAAAACCGTTGCGTCCCACCCGTTGTGTCCCACCACACGCCGTCGCGGTCCCCGTCCGGTGCCGGCGTCCTCGTCCGGTACCGGCGACCCGGGCCCGGATCGGCGGGCACCGACCTGTCCGTCCGGCGATGGTACTTATCACTCCATCGACCGTACCGGACACATGGACACGGATTTCCCCGGGCACGTCCACGCGCTGCCGCTCGAACTCGAGTACAAGGGACGCGATCTGACACTCCACGTCTCTGCCGTGGAGACGGAACGGGGACTGCTCCTGTTCGACGTGGGTCCCGCGGGCTCGCTCGGCGTCCTGGAGGCGGCGCTGGCAGACGCCGGGTTCGACCTCGGGGACGTGACGACGGTGCTTCTGACCCACCAGGACGCCGACCACGCCGGGGCGCTCTCGGCTGTGCAGGACCGGACCGACGCCCTCTCGGTCGCCAGCGAGCGGGCCGCGGCCGTGATAATCGGTCGGGAACCACCGCGCGGGAGCGACCCGGGCGACGACCGCTACCCGCCCGCCCGGATCGACCTCGAACTCGAGGCCGGGGCGACGTTCGACACGCTCGCCGGCCCTGCGCGGGTGGTGCCGACGCCGGGACACACCCCCGGACACGTCTCGGTGTTCTTCCCCGAAGTGGGGTTCCTCGTCGCCGCCGACGCCCTCACGGCCGACGAGGACGGCCTGCAGGGGCCGAGCCCGGAGATGAGCGAGGACATGGACGTCGCACTGGAATCCGCGGGCCGACTCGCCGAACTCGACGTCGAGCGGGTCCTCTGCTACCACGGCGGGTTCGTCGACGCCGGGGCGGACCGCATCGCCGAGATCGTCCGCTCGGCCTGACTCGCTCCTCTTTCTCGCTCGCCAGACCTACCTCGCGAGCCCGGCCAGCCCAGCGGCGAGCACCCGCGTCGCGTCGGCGCAGTCGTCCCAGTCGGTCCACTCCCGGGGCGAGTGCGAGATACCGTCCCGGGAGGGGGCGAACAGCATCCCCGCGTCGGTCACGTTCGCGACGTGCATCGAGTCGTGGGCCGCACCCGAGTGGAGGTCGACCGCCTCGAGGCCGGCCGCGTTCGCGCCGTCGTGGAGCGCCGCTCTGCACCGCTCGGCCATCGGCGTCGGGTGGAGGCCGAACCCCCGCTCGATGTCCGTCTCGACGCCGCGTTCCCCCGCGATGCGGTCGAGCGAGTCCCGTGCGGCGTCGACGAGGTGGTCCATCGACTCGCGCTCGATGCTCCTGATGTCGACGCTCGTCTCCACCCGCCCGGGGACGACGTTCCGCGCGTCCGGCGAGACCGCCAGGTGGCCGACCGTCCCGACGGCGGCCGGGTCGACCTCGGTCCGCTCGTTCGCGGCGCGCTCGAGGTCGAGGACGAACTCCGCGGCGGCACACAGCGCGTCGTGGCGGTCGCCCATCGGTGTGCTCCCGGCGTGGTTCGCCTCGCCCTCGACCTCGACCGCACAGTGGGTGATGCCGGTGACGTCCGTGACGACGCCCGCCGGGACGCCGCGCGATTCGAGTTCGGTGTGCTGTTCGACGTGGAGTTCGAGCCACGCGTCCCACGCGCTCGCGTCGAGGCGGCCCTCGCCGCGGAAGCCGATGTCCTCGAGGGCCTCGCCGAGGGTGATCCCGTCCGGGTCGGCCATCGCCAGGGCCTCCTCGGGGCTCCGCTCGCCGACGGCGACCGAGGAGCCGAGCAGCCCGGAGCTGAAGCGCGCGCCCTCCTCCTCGGTGAACGAGACTACCTCGACGGGTCGTGTGGGCTCGAACCCCGCGTCACGCATCGCCCGGACGGACTCCAGCGCGGCGTAGACGCCGAGCGGCCCGTCGAAGATGCCGCCCTCCGGGACCGAGTCGAGGTGCGACCCCGAGGCCACCGCCGCGCCGGACGCACTCGACGGGGCCCACCGCCCAGAGACGTTCCCGACGGCGTCGACCTCGACGACCAGCCCGGCGTCCTCGAGTCGCTCGACCAGGTACTCGCGTGCCTCGCGGTTCGGTTCGGTCCCCGTGAGAACCGTTCGACCGTGCCCCTCGCCGGGGACCGCGCCGAACTCGCCGTTCCGTCCTAAGTCCTCGCGGAGTCGCGCCCCGTCGACGGCCGCCGCGACCGCACGCTCGGCGTCGGTGGAGTCGTCGCTCTCGTCCATGCGGTCGGCTCGCGCCCCGGGGATATCAGTCCACGGACCGCCCGCCGGACGAGCGGTGTACCGGGGCCGGGATCGGGGTCGGCCTCATACGGTCGTGGGTACCGATGTACCGGCGATCACCCGGACGGGGTCGGTTAGCGCCGGTAAAAGAACACGCACGACCGTATCAGCGGTTCCACTCGTAGGCCAGCCACGCCAGCCCGAACAGGAACAGTCCCGCGCCGAGCGCGGAAGTCGCGGGCTCGGGGAACACGATCAGCGCGAGCCCGATCAGCACGACCAGCCCGGGGCTCAGTTCGTCGACGTAGTCTACGAGGGCCATGTCTCCCCGGAGAGCGGCCGCCTACAAAGAGGTGCGGTCTGCGAGCGCCGGCGTCGGTTCGAGGGCCGATCAGTCCTCGCGCCACTTGATCGAGCAGCCGCGCGAGGGGCGGCTCTCGACCTCGACGTCCTCGCCGGCGAGCACGGTGTCGATGACCTCGCGCATCTCGAAGCCGGGTTCGCCCGATGGCTCGTCGTCCGGGTTCGTCGCGTCGTCCAGCCGGCCGTGGTACTTCAGGTGCCACTCCCCATCGTGGTTGGCGAACAGGAACGGGTCGGGGGTACAGACCGCGCCGTAGGCGCTGGCGACCTCCTGTGACTCGTCGCGCAGGTAGGCGTCGAACGCGATCCGTCCCGACTCGACGTACTCCTGCATCTTCTCGAAGGAGTCCTCGGGGTACTGTTCCTCGTCGTTCGGGTTGATCCCCACCACGGCTACGTCGTCGTAGTCCGCCGCGATGCCGTTCATCGCGTCGTATCGGGCCTTCGCGTACGGGCAGTGGTTGCAGGTGAACACCACCAGGAGCGCTTCGTTGTCGGCGAAGGAGTCGAGCGTGTACGTCTCCCCGTCGGTGCCCCGCAGTTCGAACGGCGGTGCGCTGTCGCCGCGTGCGAGCGCGTCCTCCACGGATTCGAGTGCCATACGCGTGGGATAGGTGTGGATCCGTCAAGTGCGTTCCGCCGCTAGACTGAGTTCGGGGTGATTCAGACCTGTACCGCGCTGGGTGATGAACTGGGACCACCTCGAAAGCCCCCGACCGCTACGCTCCCGCGGCTCGCTGCGGTCCTCGGCCTGCGGCCTGCGGTCCTTGCGTCGCCGGGGTTCGCGTAGCGGTCGGCCCCTTTCAGTCCCACCCGAATCGGCTGACCGGATTGGTGTTATCGGGTGGGACTGAAAGGGGCGAGGCGCTGGACGAAGGCGGACGAAGCAAGGACCGCAGCGTAGCGAGGACCGCAGCGAGTCCCCCGAGTCCAGCGCCTCGGGGCTTTCGAGGTGTTCTCGATCGAGATACGAGCGACGACGCCGCAGTAGACATCCTCACCCAACGACTACGGATTCGATGTCGTCCCCGCTCCTAAACCTGTCCAGCACCGAACCCACGCCCACTGTGGTGTCGAGGGGGATACTCGCGGTGGTGGGTGGAGTGGTACTGCTGTCGGCGGGAGCCAGCGGCTTCCTGTTCGTGGGGAGCGACCTCTCGGTCGCGTCGCCGACCGTCGAGTCCGTCGAGAGCGAGTTCGGCGAGGTGGTCGCGAACGAATCGGCGATCCGGACCCGCGTGATCGTCGCGAACCCCAACGAGCGGGGGTTTCCGGTCCCGGCGACCGTCGGATACGACGTCTACCTGAACGACGTCCGGGCCGCGGAGGGGTCGACCTCGCTCGGCGGGCTCGACGCCGGCCGGAACGAGATACGCGTCCCGGGGACGTTCGACAACACGAAGGTCCCCGCGTGGTGGGTGAGCCACGTCAACCGCGGCGAGCGGACCGAACTCGCCATCCAGCCCGAGGTCTCGGTCGCCGGCGTCTACTCGGAGTCGCTTCCGAACCAGACGACGACCGTCGAGACCGACCTGCTCGGCCCGCTCGCGGGCGAGGGGACGGAGACCGTCACCGTCGCCGGCGAGGACCTGCTCGTCGTGTCGAACCGGAGCGCGTCGTGGGGCGAGGCCACCGCCGAGCGGACGCCGGTCCGGTTCGGCGTCGACCTGCAGAACGTCCACGACCGGCCGGTCGAACTCGACGGGACCGAGTACCGGATCGCGATGAACGACGTGGTCGTCGGCGAGGGGACGACCGACGACGGGATCCGGCTGGATCCGGGCGAGTCGGGGACGTTCGTCGTGAGGGCGAGCCTCGACAGCGCGAAGATGCAGGAGTGGTGGGTGAGCCACCTCCGGAAGGGGGAGACGACGACGCTCTCGGTCGAGGTGTACGGCGTCGTCGAGGACGGCGGCGAGCGCGAGCGACTCCCGCTCTCGGCCTTCGACACGGAACTGCGCTTCGAGACCGACCTCCTCGGCGACGGGAGTACGACCGTCGAGCCCGTCGCGGGGGAGGCCGAGGGGTCGCTCGCGCCGCCGGAGGTGACCGGCGTGTCGTCGGAATGGGGCGAGGCGACCGACGAACACACCGAGGTCGTCACCGAGGTGGGCGTCCGGAACCCCGGTGGGTCGGCGTACGCGGACCTCGTGGAGTTCGAACTGCGGGAGGAGACGACGATCAACGGGGTGCTCGCCTCGAACGGGAGCACCACGACGGAACTCCCCGACGGGAACGGCACCGTCACGCTCGTCTCGCGGATGGACAACGACGCCGTCCCGCGGTGGTGGTCGAGACACCTGGAGAACGGCGAGCGCTCGACGGTCCGCACGGGGACGAGTGGGACGGTCGACACCGGTGTGACGACGCTCCCGCTCTCGCTTCCCGACCGCGAGCGCACGGTCGAGACAGACGTCCTCGCGACTCTAAATAGCGACGAGCCGTCGACGATGACCGTCGCGGGTCAGGAGGCCGTGACCGTCGAGGGGACGACGGCGTCGTGGGGGGCCTCGACGCCCGAGCGGGCGGCCGTCGAGATGGTCGTGACGGTCACCAACGAGCGGTCCGTGCCGGTGACGCTCCGGGATGTGACGTACACGGTGTCGCTCAACGACGTGCGACTGGCCGACGAGCGGGACCTCGACCGGGCGGTCGAACTCCCCCCCGGGACGACCCGCACCGTCGAGTTCACGCTCCACCTCGACAACTCGAAGACCGCGGCGTGGTGGCCGACCCACGTCCGGAACGGCGAGCGCTCGGAGCTCAGGACCGACGCGAGGGGGACCGTCGAGGTCTACGGCGTGTCGAACCGGGTCGACCTCGACTTCCTCGGGACGAACGCGACGGTAGAGACCGACCTGCTGGCCGAGGAGTAGCGGATGTCCGTCAGCGGGTATCCGTCGAAGGAATCCGGCGGACCGGGTAACCGTTCGTACGGACGGGTGCCCGACGGTCCGCCATCGCAGTGGCCCTTCCCCCGAGCGGTCCGTCGCGGCTCGTGGCTCTCCGACGATCAGCCGTCGTTCTCCTCCGGTCGGCGTTCCTCTCCGGTGGACAGGCGAGTTCCGGGGGATTCCACCCGTCCGGCGACGGACCCTGCCGGCGCGGGCCGGGATGGATACGACGGGAGAGGTCCCCGATCCGTGTGGTACCCCCGGTACAGTGCTGTGACTATCGAAAGAGGACGTGCGAACGGTACCGGTGTCAGCGCGCTTCGGGACGTCGGCCGCGTCGGGTGACCGCGGCTCGGGTCGTGCTCGACGCGGAGGTCGCGTGCTTGGACCCGTCGGCTCGGCCTCGGCCGTCCGTCGTGCCGCGCTGGCGGAACGTCCCGGCGACCAGCCGCTCGATCCGCCCGGGACCGGTGGCGAACTGGAACGTGGCCGGGGTGTAGAACTCGCGCTTCACAGTGCTGTCGCTCTTTGACTCGTGGTCGTTCATGCTCGATATACGCTCTCCGAGGAGATAAACACGACGTCAGTAGTTGCCCGACGGCACTCGTACCGAAGCGTTCGGGGGTACCGGGATCGTGGGTCTCCCGCTCAGCGAGCGGGCGCGACGTTCAGATTGCTGTGGAGCAGGTTCTCCGGGTCGTACTCGGCCTTCAGGTCGGCGAGCCGGCCGAGGTTGTCGCCGTAGGCCATCCGGGCGCGCTCCTCGCCGGTCACGAATCCGGGGAAGCCGGGGTAGGAGCCCTCCCGGGTGGCCTCGGACTCGCGGAGAGCCCTCCAGGACGTCTCGGCCCACTCGAGGTGTGCCGCGTCCGCGGCTGGATCGCGCCAGGTCGCGCTGGTCCCGATCATGAACGCCGCGTTGCGGTGCGCATAGGCGGTCGCGTCCGGGGCGACGTCGGCCACCGCGCCGCCGAGGTGCCAGATCTCTACGGCGGCCTCGCCCTCGGGCCGCTTCGCGGCGTTCTCGGCGACGCGAGCGAGCAGGTCGTCGGACAGTTCGTCCGCGTACAGCGAGTGCCAGGAGTAGCGGTTCCCGACCGGGAACAGCTCGTTGGCGATCTCGTGGAGCGCTATAAATGGCATCCGGGCGCTCATATCCATCGCGGGCTCGCCCATCTCCCGGAGCGGGCGCATGACCTCCTCTCCTTCGGCCGGGTCGCCGGCGTACGCCGCGTAGAACATCACGACGGGCGCACCGTGGGCCTCCTGGGGGACGAACGGGAGCGGCGGGACGGACGTCACGATGGCCATCGAGGTGACCTCGCGGGGGGCGTCGACGACGTAGTCGCGGTACTGCCCGAGCAGGTCCCGGACGGTCGCCTCGTCGGGCGCCGGATAGATGGGCTGGGCCACCGCGACCTCGGGCCCGAACTCGAAGCAGTCGAACTCGAAGCTCGTGGCGACGCCGAAGTTGGCACCGCCGCCGCGAACGCCCCAGAACAGGTCGGGGTGCTCCTCGGCGCTGGCAGTCAGGACCTCGCCGTCGACGGTGACGATCTCCACCGAGCGGAGGTGGTCGATCCCGAGCCCGTACTCGCGGCGGACCCAGCCGATGGCACCGCCGAGGGTAGAGCCGGCGACGCCGTTGTGTGCGGCACTCCCGCAGGCGACGGCGAGGCCGTGCTCCTGGGTGACCGAGAGCACGTCGCCCACGCGACAGCCGGCGCCGACCCGCACGGTCCTCGCCTCCACGTCGAGGTCGACGTCGGTGAGGCCCGAACAGTCGATCACGACGCCGTCGTCGACGATCGCGCTGCCGGTGACGTGGTGGCCGCCGCCGCGGACGGCGATCCCCCGGTCGTTCTCGCGGGCGAAGCGGATCGCCGCCGCGACGTCGTCGGTCGAGGTCACGCGGACGATGGCCGCGGGGTATCGGTCGATCCGGCCGTTCCAGAGCGCGCGGGCGTCGTGGTAGTCCTCGTCGCCGGGCGTGATTACGTCGCCGGCGACGGCGGTGCGGAGGTCGGATACGAGCGAGTCGTCGAGGTGTCGGGTGGTGGTTGCCATACTGATGCACCGTGGATCGCAGTGGATCGAGGCCGGAACGTCAGTTCAGGTAATAAATACGTAGTGATAGCTGCGAGCACGTGGCCGTCCCCTCGGGGCTGGCGGGTCGGCTTCCGGTGGGAGCGTGTCCTCGTTCGAGGGCGACATCGAGTCGTCCCTCTCGGCCCTTCCGGTCCGCGACGCACGGTGGAGAACCGACCGAGCGCGGGCGTCGTGACCGGGGCAGAGCCCCGGCTCTACGCTTGGAGACCGTCGGGAGGGCCCCACCCCCGGGGAAGGGCCGTGGTCAGTCCGCGGCGACGGGCACCCGCCGGGTGGGCTCGACCTCGAGTTCGGTCGTGGTGAGGCCGTACCGCTCGACGGCGTGTTCGAGTTCTGTGGGCGTGACACCGGCCTGTCGGGCGGCTGTCTCGGCGTCCCACGTCCCCTCCGCGTAGAGGGTGGCGGCAGTACGCATCGCGTGCTGATGCATACGACACCCGTGAAGCTTAGGGATATTAAGAATATCGTGAGATTATATGCCAATGTATGTGTCCTCCTGCCAGTGAAGATCCTCTCGGCACCTTTAACACTATGAATCGTGAAAGACTCGCGTGCGTCGCCGGTGTCGCCGGTGTCGTCCGTGGGACGCCTCGAATACGACGGGCGAGCGCCTTCGATGGGGGAACGCGAAGTCCTCCCCCGCGCCCGCAAGCCTTTAGCCCGGAACACGTGTTCCCGCGGTATGGACGAGCGCGTCGAGATACTGTCCCTGCTTCGCGAGAACGCGCGCTACTCGGTCGAGGACATGGCGCGGATGACCGGCCTCGAGGAGAGCGCGGTCGAGGCGGTGGTCGCAGAGCTGGAGGCCGATGGCGTGGTCCGGGGCTACCAGGCGGTCGTCGACTGGTCGGCCCACGGCGACGAGCCCGTACAGGCGGTCGTCGAACTCAACGTCACGCTCGACCGCGAGACCTCCTACCGCGACATCGCGAACCGGCTCGCGAAGTTCCCGGAGGCCCGCTCGCTGCGGCTGGTCAGCGGCGACTACGACTTCGCGCTCGAGGTGGAGGGCGACACGATGGGCCAGGTCTCCCGGTTCGTCGCCGAGAAGGTCGCGCCGGTCCCCGAGATCACCCAGACCGTCACCCACTACGTCATGGAGACGTACAAGGACGACGGCATCGTCTTCGACGACCGGGACGACGACGACCGGCTGTCGGTCACCCCATGACGTTCGGTTCGGGTGGGCCGCTCTCGGCGTCCGAGCGGGTCCGGTCGGTCCCGCCCTCCGGTATCAGGCGGTTCTTCGAACTCGCCGAGGAGATGGACGACGTCATCTCGCTGGGGGTGGGCGAGCCGGACTTCTCCGCGCCGTGGGACGCCCGCGAGGCCGCCATCGCCTCCCTCGAGCGGGGCCGGACCTCCTACACCGCCAACCGCGGAATGGGCGAACTCCGCGAGGCCATCGCCGAACACGTCACGCGATACGGCCTGGAGTACGACCCCGACGAGGAGATCCTGGTGACGGCGGGCGCGAGCGAGGCGCTCGACGTGGCGTTCCGGGCGCTGGTCGACCCCGGAGACACGGTGGCGATCGCCCAGCCGTCGTACGTCTCCTACGAACCCTGTGTCGTCTTCGCGGAGGGCGACCCGCTCGCGGTGCCGACCCGCGCCGAGGACGACTTCGTCCTCACGCCCGAGGCCCTGTACGAGGCCGGCGCCGACGAGGCGGATCTGCTGGTCTACTGCTACCCGAACAACCCGACCGGCGCGACGATGGACGAGGAGGAACTCGGGGCGGTGGCGTCGTTCTGCCGCGAGCACGACCTCGGCGTACTCGCCGACGAGATCTACGCCGCGCTCACCTACGAGGGGGAACACACCTCCATCGCGACGCTCCCGGGGATGCGCGAGCGGACCGTCGTGTTCAACGGGTTCTCGAAGGCCTACGCGATGACCGGCCTGCGGCTGGGATACGCACTCGGTCCCCCGGAGCCGATCCGGGCGATGAACCGGGTCCACCAGTACACGATGCTGTCGGCCCCGACGACCGCCCAGTACGCAGGGCTCGAGGCGCTCCGATCCTGCGACGAGGACGTCGCGGAGATGAAGAGTCAGTACGACCGCCGGCGCCGGTTCGTCCTCTCGCGGTTCGCGGAGATGGGGATCGACTGCTTCGAGGCGACCGGCGCGTTCTACGTCTTCCCGGAGTCCCCCTGGCCGGACGCCGGCGAGTTCGCCGAGGCACTCCTCGAGGCGGAGGGGGTGGCCGTCGTCCCCGGCACGGCCTTCGGTGCCGGCGGCGAGGGCCACCTGCGGTGCTCGTACGCGACGGGGCTGGCGGACCTCCGCGAGGCGATGACCCGGATCGAACGGTTCGTCGAGAGCGCCGGGAACTGAGCCGTCGAGGCCGTGGCGTTCGGCTTTTTTCAAACTGAACACGACTAAAGGTTTTTTCAGGGGTCGGACGACGTGGGCGGTAATGGCTATCGACGACGCGGACGGCGTAGAGTCCGATACCGGGCTCGGATCGGACGACGGCGCCGTCACGACGTCGGCGGACGTGGGGGACGGAACGGACGCCGCGGCGGGGGGCGACGAGGTCGAGGAGCCGGAACCGCCCGCGACCGTGGGCGACTACGACTGGGAGGACTTCAAGGAGGAGTACTACTACGACGAGGAGGGGAACCCGCCCCGGGACGGCGAGGGGAACGTCGTCGAGTTCGACCCCGCGGAGTACCTCGGGTTCGACCCGAAGATCACGAAGAACGTCTTCGCGGGCCACGGGGAGCTCGGCGAGCGGCTCGACGAGGTCGTCGACGAGCGGACGGTCGACGTCGACCCCGAGTTCGACGAGGACACCTTCTTCTCGACGGTCGAGGGCGAGACGACCGTCGCCAACCGGTACGACATGGAGAAGGCGGTTCCGCTGGAGAAGAAACACCACTTCCGGGAGGTCGACCGCTACTGGGTGAACAAGCCCTACGCCTACGTCGTCATCTTCCACTCCGAGAAGGAGAACGAGAAGAAGTACTACCTGATCGAGCCGTACCTCACGGCGGTCGAAGCGGACCTCCGGGAGTTCCTCGCGGGCAAGCTCAAGACCGCCATCAAGTACTCCAGCGACGAGGTGGTCGTCGAGGGCGAGGAGGACGCGCGAGCGGGGGTGATCGAGCGCGAGACCCACCGGCTCCTCGACCGCTACGACCTCTACGCCGAGGGGGCAAAGCCCGCGCGAGTGCCCGGGACCGGATCCGGAATCGAGAGCACGAACGGGAACGGGAGCGGCGACGGCGGCGTGATGACCCAGCTCCGGCGCTCGCTGGGGATGGAGGTCACCGAACCGGATGCCGACCCCGACTCCGGATCGGATCCCGCGCCCGCTCCCGCGACCCCGAACGGGAACGCACCGGTCGCGAACGGCGGCGGCGGGGTGCTCGATCAGGTCAAGCGCTCGCTGGGGATGGCCGGGCCGGAGCCGA
>JBEPXB010000011.1:0-16318 GCA_041642135.1 Halobacteriales archaeon
CGGGGTTTCCCGGCGAGACGCGCACGGTCGACGTGGGGGTCGAGTCGAACCTCCCGTGTGACGTCCACGAGGAGACGGGCGAGGGGCTGCGGGCGATCGACCCGGACGCCCGCCTGGCCGGCGACGGCGAGTACGAGTACGAGGTCGAACTGCTCGACCGCGGCGAGCACGCGCTCGGCCCCGCGACGGTCGTCCAGCGGGACACGCTGGGGCTCGTCTCCCACGCCACGCACGTGCGGGCGACGACCCCGATGCTGGTCTACCCGACCGTCGAACCGATCGCGAACCGGACGGCGTTCGCCGGCCTCGTCGAGCGGGCCGGCACGGAGGACCGCGACGCGTTCGACCGCCTCCGGGAGTACTCCTCCGGGGACTCGCTGCGGGACATCAACTGGAAGGCGTCGGCGAAACAGCCCGAGGGCGAGTTCGTCGTCACGGAGTTCGCCGCCCAGGACGAGGGCGGGATCAGCATCGTCGCCGAGAGCGAACCGGGCTACGCCGACGAGATGGCGAGCGCGGCCGCCAGCGTCGCCGGCTACCTCCTCGACGCCGACCTCCTCGTCGACGTGGTCGCGCCGGGGGGCGAGGTCGAGACGGGCCGCGGCGAGGAGCACCGGAACCGCGTGCTGGAGCTGCTCGCGCTGACCGGCGCCGGCCGGGTCGGCGGCAACCGCGGCGATCGCGCCGCCGTCTACGTGTCCGCCGGCGAGGACGGCACGACCGTCCGGGTCCGGGGGACGACCCACCGGTTCGAGTCGCTGGTCGCCGACGGTGCCGGCGAGCGCTCCGCCGTCGGACCCGCCGATAGACCCCGGAGGGTGACGGCATGAGCACCGAGGTCCGGGGGGAACGGTCGGGGACGCCCCGCCGCTCGCTCGCCCGTACTCCCTCCGGGGTCGACCTCTTGAGTGCGCTCTCGGTCGCCGGGGTGGTGCTCCTGCTGGCGGCGCCGCTGTCCGTGCTCTGGTTCGTCTCGAACGTGGCCGGCGATCCCGCGGTACTCGCCGCGATCGTCGCCGGGTCGGTGCTCGTCGCCACGCTGTTCGCGCGGGCCCTCCCGCTCGGTCCGGCGCTGCTCGTCGCGGCGTCGATGGTCCTCGGCGGGGGCTACCTCTACGTCGGGACGCTGCCGTTCGGTGTCGACGTGCTGCTCGAGCAGGCCACGTTCGTCCAGGACACGATCGCGCTGCTGACGGGCCTGTCGGTGCTCCGCATCGTCAACGCGGGGGTCTGGGCGCAGGCGGCCGCGCCCGCGCCGGTCTTCCTGACGTGGTACCTCGCGCTGCGCCGGCGCTACGTCGGCGCGGTCCTCGTCGGCGGGGCGACGCTCGGCCTGTTCGTGCTCACCGGCGACGCCTCGGCGCCGACGGTGCTGTTCGGCGTCGTCGGGGCGGCCGCCGCGGTCGGCTTCGGCGACCTCGCCTCGCGGGGCGCCCGGCCGTCGGCCGCCGACGCCGTCGCGGTCGTCGTCGCGGCGATGATCGCCATCTCCCTGACCCTCTCGGTCATCCCGGTGATCGCCGGGGGCGGTGGCGGCGCCGGTGGCCCCGTCCTCCCCGGTCAGGGTGGCGGGGGTGGAACCGTCGAGGCCAGCCTCATCAACGCCGGCGAAGACATCAGTGTCCTCGGGTCCATCGAACTCTCCCCCGAGGTGCGGTTCACCGTCAGTAGCGAGGCCCGCTCGTACTGGCGGGTCGGCTCCTACGACCGGTACACCGGCCAGGGGTGGGTCAGGACGGGTAGCGACCGACCGCTAGAGGGCACCCTCCCGCGGCCGCCCGGCCGCTCGCGGCCCGTCGTCCAGACGTTCGAGGCCGAGGGCGACCTGACGATCATGCCGGTGGCGTGGAAACCCCGCGCGATCAGGGACTCGGACGTGGGCGTGCGGGTGACCGCCGAGGGCGGGCTCCGGCCCGACGGGACGCTGAGCGAGGGCGACAGCTACACCGTCGAGTCGCGGGTCGTCGCCGCCAGTCCGGGGGAGCTCCGCGAGGTGGGGACGGACTACCCGGACGAGGTCGTAGAGCGGTACACCCAGCTGCCGGCGAACCAGCCCGAGCGGGTCGCCGAGCGGACGACGCGGATCACCGCCAACGCGGAGAACCCCTACGACACCGCCCGCGTCGTCGAGCAGTGGCTCGAGAACAACCGGGAGTACTCGCTGGAGGTCGACCGGCCCGACGGGAACATCGCCGACGCGTTCCTCTTCGAGATGGAGGCGGGCTACTGCACCTACTACGCGACGACGATGGTGTCGATGCTCCGGACACAGGATATCCCGGCGCGGCTGGTCGTCGGCTACACGCCCGGCGAGCGGGTCGCGCAGGACGCCTGGGTCGCCCGCGGGCTGGACTCGCACGCCTGGGTCGAGGTCTACTTCCCCGAGGTCGGATGGATCCGGTTCGACCCGACGCCGTCGGGCCCCCGCGAGGCGGCCGAACGGAGCCGCATCGATGACGCCCGCGAGTCCGGGACGAGCGACGTCGACATCCCGGAGACGGAGAACAACACGTACTCGCCGACGCCGGGGAACTCGAACTTCACGGGACCCCGGTCCGGGCCCTCGGACGAGGCTCCGAACGTCCAGGAGCGGATCTCGCCGGCCGTCGGTGACCCGCTCGGCGGCGACACGGGCGAGCTCGGCACGACCGGGGCGGCCGACGGGTCGGGCGGCGGCATCCCCGTTCCCGACCTCACGCGCGAACAGATCGGCTTCGGGCTGGTCGTCCTCGTCGGGGCGGCCGCGGCGGCCCGCCGGGCCGGACTGACCGCGCGCGCCTACCGGGAGGTGTGGCTCCGCTACCAGCCCCGGACCGACCCGAAGCGCGACGTCGAGCGGGCGTTCGAGCGCCTCGAGTACGTGGCCGAACAGCGGGGCCGACCGCGCCGCCCCGGCGAGACCCCGAGGCAGTTCCTCGAGGACGTCCGGGACCGACGGGCCGACCGGCTCGGCGAGCTCTACGAGCGGGCACACTACGGCGGCGAGGTGACGGCGGCCGAGGCCGACGAGGCGGTCGAACTCGCCGACGCCCTCGTCTCCGACCGCCCGGGCGTGAAGTGACCGCGGCCCGGACCCCGCCCCCCGACCCCCCGGACCGACCCGTTCGTCCCCTCGACCCCTCGGACCCGTGACCCGCTCCCCCGGGTTCCCGACAGGGTTTAATATCACGCGTTCAGTAGCCACAGGGTGTAATGTCGGAAGTCTGCTCGACGTGCGGACTGCCCCAGGAACTCTGCGTCTGCGAGGACGTCGCGAAGGAGTCCCAGGAGATCAGTATCCGCATCGACGAGCGCCGATACGGTAAGGAGGTAACGGTCATCGAGGGGTTCGACCCGAAGGACGTCGACATGGACTCGCTGTCAAGCGACCTCAAGTCGAAGTTCGCCTGCGGGGGGACCGTCGAGGACGGCTCCATCGAACTGCAGGGGAACCACACCGGCCGCGTGGAGGACTTCCTCCGCGACAAGGGGTTCAACGTCGCCTGACCGCACGTCGAACTCGTCGCCTCCTTCTCACCGCCGCGGAGCGGCCGGTCGCCGACCGCTCCCGAACAGTACCCGGCCGTCGTCCGACGGCGGCCGAACCCGGTCTCGCGATGTCGTAGCGACGCGTCGGCCGTCGAGGCCCGGGCAACGGTCGGCTCCGGTATCGTGACTCGCTGCTCTAGCGACCGGAACCGGGTCTGTTCTAAAAGGGCGCCTCGGGACCGCCGCCGTCGGCCTCCGCTTCCGGCCCCCCCTCCGTCCCCGGGGGGCCGTCCGTCTCCAGTTCGTACTCCTCGGCCCACCCCTCGATGCCGGGGGCGAGCGACACGACCCGTCCGTCGAACCCCTCGTAGGAGCCGATGAGCCGGGCGGCCTGCACGCTCGCCTTCCCGTGCGGGCAGACGGTCACGACGTGGTCGTCGCCGGTGAACTCCTCGATCCGCGCGGTGAGCTCCGCGAACGGGACGTTCTCGCTCCCGGGGACGTGTCCGCGGGCGAACTCGCCCGGCGACCGGATGTCCACGACCCTGACCGACCCGGACCCGAGGAGGTCGTGGAGTTCGGCGGCCGATATCTCGTCGTCCATGGACGGGGAATGGGAAGCGAGCGGAATAAGCGGTCGGGTCGACGGCCGGACGGCGGGTGACGGGCGGGACGACTCGGGCCGGAACGACTCTCCCCGAGCACGGCGAGGGGCGTGACCGGACTCCCGAAACGACCGGGAGTTACCACTCCTTGCACTCGATGCAGACGAGCCCTGTCTCCGACTCCCACCGCTCCTCGACCCGCTCGCCACACGCGGCACACGCCGCGCCGTCGGCCGACCAGGCGAACGTCGGCCGGGCGGGCTCGACCTCCGCGACGGGCGGCGGCCCCTCCGCTTCGGCCTCGGGGTCGTCCTCCCCACCCGCTCGCTCCTCCAGCCCGGAGGAGGGTTCGGCTTCGGACTCCGATTCGGCCCCGACACCTTCCCCCTCGTCGCCGGCACTCTCGGCCTCGCCGTCGGGTCCCTCGTCCGTCCCGTCGGTCCCGAGGAACTCGTCGAGCGAGGCGTCGCGCATACCCGTGGACTCGTCCGCCGACCCTTTAGCGGTGACGGACGGGTCGCGGTGACGGACGGCGACCGTGGAAACCGGGGTGCGGTCGGGCCGCGAGAGACAGGCACAAGTACCCCCCGGGCGGAGTCGGGCGTATGGTAGACGCAGCGAGCGGCGGGCTGATAGAGAGCCTCGTCCAGCTCCTCACCGAGTTCGGGCGGGTGGCGGTCGGCGTCGACCCGCTCACGACGATCCTCCTCCTGCTGGGCGCGGCCCTGACGGGCTTTTCGGTCCTCGTCTTCGGCTACCTGACGGTCGGGGCCGTCCTCGACGGCCTCGGCGACCTCATTCCGAGTCCATCCGGTTCCGGGGGTCCGCCACGAGAGCACGAGTAGCCCCGCCGAGCAGGTCGATCGCCGTCCCGATGTCGGGTCCGAGCGGCGTCCCCAGGACGAGGCTGTCGGCGTGTCCGAGCACCTCCCTCGCCCTGTCGGCGACGGCCTCCGGCGTGCCGGCCATCGAGAACGCCTCGACCATCGCCGGCGTCACCTCGGCGAACGCCCCGGAGAAGTCCCCCGCAGAGAGCGCCTCTCCCACTCGTTCCGCGGCCTCGCGGTCGATGCCGTGTCGCTCCAGGACCGGCGGGGCCGCCCCGGCGGTGATGAACGCCACCGGCGGGCGAGCCGCCTCGCGGGCGGCGTCGGCGTCCTCGGCGACCGAGACGGCGGCGTAGGCCGCGAGGTCGAAGTCCCCGTCGTCTTCGTCCTCCTCTCGCTCTGCCAGTCCCTCGGAAACTCGCTCTCTCGCCCACGCGAGGTCGTCCGGGTGCGAGCCGTTGAACAGCAGGCCGTCGGCGCGCTTGCCGGCCATCCGGCACATCGACGGCCCCTCGCCGGCGACGTACACGGGGATGGCCCCCTCGACGTCGTACTTCAGGCCGGCGTCGCTGGCGACGAAGGTCCCGTCGTGGGTCACCGACTCGCCCGCCCAGAGGTCTCTCGCCACTTCGAACGCTTCGAGGGTCGACCGGAGACCGCGCTCCTCCGCGAGGCCGAGCGCCCCCAGCGTGGAGGGGTCGCCCGGGCCGATACCGTAGACGGCCCGGCCGCCGGACGCCTCCTGGAGCGAGGCCACCCGGGAGGCGAGCGTCACGGGGTGGACCTCGTAGGGGTTGGCCGCGGCCGGGCCCACTCGGACCGTGTCGGTCCGGCGGGCCACCCGGTCGAGCGAGACGAACGGGTCGCGGTTGAAGTAGTGGCTGGTGACGAAGACGGTGTCGAACCCGGCGTCCTCCGCGAGGACGCCGAGGTCCGCAACGTTCGAGACGGGGCGTTCCGGGGTGAGTTCGATGCCGAGCATGGCGGGGGTCGAGTGTGGATTCGGGTCGAACCGCGGGGGTCTGTTTCGAGTCGAAACGGTGGTGTCCGGTCGGTCGAGCGTGGGGGGTCAGGGGCCGTCGTCGTCCTCGCCGTGTGTCGTCGCGCCGTCGGCGTAGGACCAGGCCCGGAGCGCCTGCCGTATCAGGTCCCGCTCGGGCTCGCGGAACAGCCGGTCGCTCCCGGCGTGGTCGCCGAACGCCCAGTCGCGGACGACCGCGACCGGGGTCCCGCCGTCGCCCTCGCCGGTGACGAGGTTCGCCGCCCCGGCGAGTTCGTCGACGACGGCCTGGACCGTCACGTCGAGTTCGCGCCCCTCGCGGTCGTGCTCGCCACGCCAGTCCCGGGCGGCGGGCATCCCCGCCCACCCGACCGCGACGCCGCGCTGGCCGTGGCGGAACGGTCGGCCCGAGGTGTCCGTGACGATCACCGGCGCGTCGAGGGTCCCGTGGAGCGCCCGGGCGCTCGCGGTCGGGTCCTCCGGCAGGAGGAGCAGATCCCACCCGGGGACGTTCGAGCGGTCGATCCCCGCGTTGACGGTGATGTGGCCGAACCGCGTCACGGCGAGCAGGATCGGCGCCTCGAGCAGCAGTTCGACGGACTCCTCGAGGACCGCCTGTGCGAACCGGGGGTCCTTCTCCTCGCCGGCGATCTCGGAGATCCGGCTGGCGATCCGCTCGGCCCGCTCGGTGGGTGGGAACGACGAGAGGTCCGCGCCCCGGCCCTCGGCCTTCGAGACGATCGTGCTCGCCACGCAGACGACGTCGCCGGGTTCGAGGTCGACGCGCTCCGCGACCATCGCGCCGACGTCGTCGCCCGGTCGCACCTCGGGGATACCGGGGACGGCGAACACCTCCATGTGTGGGCGTTGGGAACGGTCCGGCTAAAAGGGGTACGGTCCGGGATAGGGGTGGTGTTCGGATGAGCGGGACGGGTCTGCTGGCGGTGCCGAGACCGGCCGGAACGCCCCCGACGGATCGAGTTCCGCTCGCACGGTCCGCGAGACTTCGCCTCGTGCTGTCGCCGGGCAGCGCTGCTGTCCGGCTGCCGGCGACTCCGGCGGGATCGCCCTGCCCGCGGTCCGCTGTCGTTCGAAAGACCGCTTCGCGCCTTTCGTGATCGGGCGAACACGACGCGTTCGCAGCCCTCACCGGTCTCCGATCCGCTCGTCACCGAGCGAGTGCTGCGAGTGACACAACGCGTTTCTCGGCACGAGGAAAGAGCGCCGCTCTTTCGAACCACGGCGAACCCAGTAACAGGTGGTCGCTAGAACTCGTCCGTCGGTGCCGGGACGCCCTCGTCTTCGAGGTCCAGCTCGAACTCCTCGCGGAGATCGCGGATACGGTCGCGGATGTCCGCCGCGAGCTCGAACTCGAGGTTGTCCGCGGCGGCCCGCATCCGCTCTTCCAACTGTTCGACGAGCAGGGCGGCCTCCTCGGCGTCGTCGGCCTCGAGTTTCGAGGCTCCTCCCGTATCGGTCTTCGAGCCCGGGAGGTTCGTCTCGCCGACGGCCTTCTCGATGGTCCGTGGCTCGTGGCCGTGCTCCTCGTTGAACTCGCGCTGGATGCGCCGGCGGCGTCCCGTCTCCTCGATGGCCTCGCTCATCGCGTTCGTCGTCTCGTCGGCGTACAGGACGACCTCGCCCTGGAGGTTCCTCGCCGCGCGGCCCATGGTCTGGATGAGCGTGGTCCGCGAGCGGAGGAACCCCTCCTGGTCCGCATCGAGTATCGCCACCAGGGACACCTCCGGGATGTCCAGTCCCTCCCGGAGGAGGTTGATGCCGACGAGGACGTCGAACTCGCCCAGCCGGAGCCCGCGGACGAGTTCGTGCCGTTCGAGCGTATCTGTCTCGTCGTGCATGTACTCGACGGCGACGCCGGCCTCCTCGAGGTACTCGGTGAGGTCCTCGGCCATCCGTTTCGTGAGGGTCGTCACGAGGACGCGCTCGTCGCGCTCGACCCGCTCGTCGATGCGGGCCATGAGGTCCTCGACCTGGCCCTCGGCGGGCGCGAGGGACACCTCCGGGTCGACGAGGTAGGTGGGTCGGACGATCTGCTCGACGACCTGATCGGAGTGCTCGCGCTCGTAGTCCCCCGGCGTCGCGCTGACGTAGAGGGTCCGGTCGGTCTTCTCCTCGAACTCCTCGAAGCTCAGCGGGCGGTTGTCGTACGCGGTCGGCAGCCTGAACCCGTTCTCGACCAGCGAGTCCTTGCGGGCCTTGTCGCCCGCGAGCTGGCCGCGGATCTGCGGGAGCGTCTGGTGTGACTCGTCGACGACGGTGAGAAAATCGTCGGGGAAGTAGTCGAGCAGGGTGTACGGCGCCTCGCCGGACTCCCGGTCGGAGAGGTGGACCGAGTAGTTCTCGATGCCCGAGCAGTACCCCGCCTCGCGGAGCATCTCGAGGTCGAACGTGGTACGCTCCTCGATCCGCTGGGCGGCGACGAGGTCGCCCTGGCGCTCGAAGTAGGCGATGCGGCGCTCCAGGAGCTCCTCGATCTCCTCGATGGCCCGTTCTAAGCGCTCCTCGGGGATGGAGTAGTGCTCGGCGGGATGGACGAGGACGGCGGGTTCCTGTGATTTGACCTCGCCCTCGAGCGGGTCGAGCTTCATCATCCGGTCGATCTCCTCTCCCCAGAACTCGATCCGAACCGCATAACGGCCGTACATCGGGAACACCTCGACGGTGTCACCGCGCACGCGGAACGTGCCCTGTGTGAAGTCGACGTCGTTGCGCTCGTAGTTCAGGTCGACCAGCCGTCCCAGCAGCTCGTCGCGGTCGATCTCCTGGCCGGTCTCGAGCCGGAGGGCCATGTCGACGTAGTTGGCGGGGTCGCCGAGCCCGTAGATAGCCGAGACGGAGGCGACCACGATGACGTCCTCGCGGGTGAGCAGCGACCGGGTCGTGGAGTGACGAAGTCTATCGATCTCGTCGTTGATGCTCGCGTCCTTGTCGATGTAGGTGTCCGTCTGCTCGACGTACGCCTCGGGCTGGTAGTAGTCGTAGTAGGAGACGAAGTACTCCACCGCGTTGTCCGGGAAGAGGTTTTTGAACTCCTCGTAGAGCTGTGCGGCCAGCGTCTTGTTGTGCGCGATGACCAGCGTGGGCTGCTGTATCTCCTCGACCACCCACGAGACGGTGTTGGTCTTTCCCGAGCCCGTGACGCCGAGCAGGGTCTGTTTGTCCATCCCCTGTCGGAAGCCCTCCGCCAGTTTCTCGATGGCCTCCGGCTGGTCGCCCGCGGGCTCGAAGGGGGCGTCCACCCGGAACGGGCGTTCGGCCTCGGGACGGTCGGGGGTGAGTGCGCCGCCGGTGTCGCTCATTGGGCGATGGTAGGGTTGCGGGCACTTCAGGGGTGCGTTCGGGGAGGCGCCCGCTCGATTCCATCGTTTTAAATCACACGACGGAGTCACGGGGGCCAAGGAACGTGCTCTCCCTGCAGTCCCTGTTCGGCGACGACGCCGCGATCCTCCGGGAGCGGGACTTCCGGCTTCTCCTGCTGGCGAACGTCCTCCCGGTGCTCGGGTCCTCGCTGCTCTCCCCGGTTCTGAACTCGCTTATCGAGCCGTTCGGGACGTCGCCGGCCGACGTGGGGCTGATGATCTCGGTGTTCACCGCACCTGGGATCGTGATCATTCCGGTCACCGGCGTGCTCGCTGACCGGTACGGCCGGAAACCGGTGCTCGTCGTCGCGCTCGTCGTCTTCGGGCTGGCGGGGAGCGCCATCGCCTTCACGGCGGAGTTCCGCGTCGCCCTCGGCCTGCGCCTGCTTCAGGGCGTCGGGTTCGCCGGCATCTCGCCGATCATCATCACGAGCATCGGCGACCTCTACGCCGGGGCGAAGGAGGCGACCGGACAGGGGCTCCGGTTCACGGTCTCGGGTCTCAGTGCCACCGTGTTCCCGCCGATATCCGGGGCGCTGGTCGTGCTCGCGTGGCAGTACCCCTTCCTGCTGTACGCGATGGCCCTGCCGGTCGCGGCGGCGGTGTACCTGTGGTTCGACGAGCCAACGCCGCCCGACGCGGCCGACGCGACGGAAACCGCGGATGAAACGAACGGGAGGGACACCAACGCCGCGACGGGAGCGAAATCGTACGTTCGAACCCTGTTCGGGCTGGTTCGCCGGCCTCGCGTGCTCTCGATGGTCCTCGCCCGGGGGCTGCCGAACGTGGTCTGGATCGGGTTCGTCACCTACAACTCGCTCATCACCGTCCGGCTCATGGACGGGACGCCCGCGCAGGCGGGACTGCTCGTCGCGGTGGGGAGCCTGGTGTTCGCCGTCGCGGGGAGCCAGGCCGGGCGCATCACGGCGCTGTTCGAGAGCCGGCTCTATCCGCTGGTCGGCGCGAACGTCTGCCTCGGCCTCGGGTTCGCGGTCGTGCTGTTCGCCCCCGGGATCGCGGTCGCGACCGGCGGCATCGCCGTCGCCGGCATCGGCTTCGGCCTCACCCTCTCGCTGTACCGGAGCATCATCACCGGGCTCGCACCCGACGACCTCCGCGCCGGCCTCGTGAGCATCGCGGAGGCCTGGGGACGGCTGACGAACACGCTGACGCCCATCGCGATGGGGGGGATCATCGCCGTCGCCACGCCGCGTGTCGGGTTCGCGTCCGGGCTCCGGCTCGCCGGCGTGGGCGTGGCCGTCGTCGGTGCGGTCGGCGGCATCCTCTGTCTGCTCGTCGCTAACGCCGCCCCGCCGGTCCCGTCCCGTACCGAGGCGCCCGGCGACTGACGGGGATCACCGGTGTCACGCCTACCGTTCCGATCAGAGACCGCGCGATCGGGGGCACGGTGGCGGATCGGATCCGCCGGTCGACTACGATAACCCCCGTGCCCGCGCCGAGGCACAGTACGACAGTTTAAATCCGAAACCGCCCTACCCGGCGATAATGCAACTCTCGGAGGTCGACGGCGTCCCCGAGTGGCTCCCCGACCACCTCGCGGGCGGGGGGATCGAGTCACTCTACCCGCCGCAGGCCGAGGCCGTCGAGAAGGGCGTAACGCGCGGGGAGAGCCTCGTCGCGAGCGTCCCGACGGCGTCCGGCAAGACGCTGGTCGCGGAACTGGCGATGCTCGCGAGCGTCGCCGCCGGCGGGAAGGCCCTCTACATCGTCCCGTTGCGGGCGCTGGCGAGCGAGAAGCGGACGGAGTTCGAGGCGTTCGAAGAGTACGGGATCGAGGTGGGGGTCTCGACGGGCAACTACGAATCGAACGAGCGCTGGCTCGGCGAGAAGGACATCATCGTCGCGACGAGCGAGAAGGTGGATTCACTGGTCAGGAACGGCGCCTCGTGGATCGACCGCCTCGACTGTGTGGTCGCCGACGAGGTCCACCTGGTCGACGACCGGAACCGGGGACCCACGCTCGAAGTGACGCTCGCCAAGCTCCGGCGGATCAACCCCGATCTGCAGGTGGTGGCGCTGTCGGCGACCATCGGCAACGCCGACGAGCTCGCCGACTGGCTCGACGCCGGCCTCGTCGACTCGGACTGGCGGCCGATCGACCTCCGCAAGGGCGTCCACTACGGCCAGGCGCTCCACTTCGACGACGGGAGCCAGCGCGAACTCCGCGTGAAGTCGGGCGAGAAGCCGACCGCGGCCATCGTTCGGGACACCCTCCAGGACGAGGTCGACGAGGGGGGCAACGTCGTCGAGGCGGGCGGGTCGACGCTGGTGTTCGTCAACTCCCGCCGGAACGCCGAGGCGGCCGCCCGCCGGCTGGCGAGCACGACCGTCGACCATCTCGACGCCGAGGAGATCGCTCGACTGCAGGAGGTGGCAGAGGAGATCCGCTCGGTGAGCGACACGGAGACGAGCGAGGACCTCGCCGACGCCGTCGAGCAGGGGGCGGCGTTCCACCATGCCGGCTGTGCGCCCGGCCACCGGTCGGCCGTCGAGGCGGCGTTCCGCGACCGGCTGGTCAAGTGCGTCTGTGCGACGCCGACGCTGGCGGCGGGCGTGAACACCCCCTCGCGGCGGGTCGTCGTCCGCGATTGGCGGCGCTACGACAGCGCCGAGGGAGGGATGGCACCCCTCTCCGTCCTCGAGGTCCACCAGATGATGGGCCGGGCGGGCCGGCCCGGCATGGATCCGTACGGCGAGGCGGTGCTCCTGGCGAACGCCCACGACGAACTCGACGAGCTGTTCGACCGCTACGTGTGGGCCCAGCCCGAACCCGTTCGATCGAAACTGGCGGCCGAACCGGCGATGCGGACCCACGTCCTCGCGACGGTCGCGAGCGGGTTCGCCGCCTCGCGTGGCGCGCTGCTCGAGTTCCTCGAACAGACGCTGTACGCCTCACAGACCGACGATTCCGGACGACTCGAACGGGTCGCGGACGACGTCCTCGGCTACCTGGAGGCGAACGGCTTCCTCGAACGGGACGGCGACGGCCTCCAGGCCACGGGGCTGGGCCACACCGTCTCGCGGCTCTACCTCGACCCGATGAGCGCCGCGGAGATCGTCGACGGGCTCCGGGACGCCGACCCAACCGACGTCAGTGCGCTCGGGCTCTACCACCTCGTCTCGCGCACGCCCGACATGTACCAGCTCTACCTCCGGTCGGGCGAGCGCGAGGACCTGGCGATGGAGGCTTACGAGCGGGAATCGGAGTTCCTGGGCGCGATGCCGAGCGAGTTCGAGGACGAACGGTTCGAGGACTGGCTCTCCGCGCTGAAGACGGCGAAACTGCTCGAGGACTGGGCGGACGAGATCGACGAGGACCGCATCACCGAGCGCTACGGCGTCGGCCCGGGCGACATCCGGGGCAAGGTCGACACCGCCGAGTGGCTGCTCGGCGCGGCGGAGTCGCTCGCGGCCGAACTCGACCTCGGGAGCGTCACGGCGGTCCGCCGGGCGAAAAAGCGCGTGCAGTACGGCGTCCGCGAGGAGCTACTCGACCTCGCGGGGGTCCGCGGCGTGGGACGGAAACGCGCCCGGCGGCTGTTCGCCGCGGGCATCGAGACCCGCGCGGACCTCCGGGAGGCCGAGAAGTCCGTCGTCCTGGGGGCGCTCCGGGGCCGTCGGAAGACCGCCGAGTCGGTGCTGGAGAACGCGGGCCACCAGGACCCCTCGATGGACGGCGTGGACGCCGACGAGTCGGCGCGGCCGGCGGAGGCGCCCGCGGTCGAGCGGGACGGCGATGGCGCGAGCGAAGAGGAGGACCAGGCGACGTTCGGGGACTTCTGAGCGGCTTCCCGGTCGCTCCTCCGGACTGGCTCCGGGGCCACCAGCTATAGGTTTCCGGCGCCGCTCCGAAGAGTATGGCAGTACCGTTCCTCGGATCGGTCGTCGCGTTCGTCGTCGCGCTGCTGATCGGCGGACTCGCCATCTACATCAGCGCGCGGCTGGTCGTGGACGTCGACGACTACGGCCACGCCGTCGTCACCGCGCTCGTCGGCGCGATCGGCTGGGCGCTGACGGCGTGGATCCCGCTGGTCGGGCCGCTCATCGCTCTGGTGGTGTGGGTCGGGGTCATCAAATGGCGGTACCCCGGCGGGTGGATCAAGGCCGCGACGATCGGGCTGGGCGCCTGGCTCTCCGCGCTCGTCATACTGCTGGTGCTGAACTCGGTCCTGGGGCTCGGGATCGGTGCGTTCGGGGTCCCCGGGGTGTAGAACCGACGTTCGTGTCCGTTTCGAGGGATCGGCCGCGGCCGTTCGATCCGTAGAGAGACACCACTGCGGGCGGCTACTCCTCCAGCAACGGACTGTCGATCTCGTCGAGGTCGGGCCGCACGTTCTCGACCCGTCGTGCGGCGTCGAGCTGTGCGTCGACGAGGGTGTTCACCTGTCGTCCCCACTCCTCGTCCGGGTGGGTTCGGACGTATTCGGCCCACCGTCTGATGAACTCGCGCCGCTCTCGCCGGTTCGCGTCGAGCACCTCCTCAACTGTCCGTGAGTCCGTCATACTCCTCTTCCACGCCGAGTTCCTCGACGTACGCTTCGAGCCTGTCGGTGGTAAGGGTTCCCTCGAGGAGGTGATAGAGGTAGAGGGCGTCCTCGAGCGTCGCGTGGAGGTCGTCGAGCGGCATCGCCGCTCCCCAGTACCCCGCGTCGCGGAGGTCCGTGACGAGGTCGGACGCGGTCGTTTCGTCGAACGGGGCCACGATCACGTCGATGTCCTCCGTCGCCCTGGAGCGACCGAGGAGGACTGTCACGTAGCCGCTGACGACGACGTACCGGATGTCGTGCCGTTCGAGTATCGAGACGACGTCGAGAACGAGCTCGTCGAGTGCGTTGAGGGGTTCTCGAGGTAGATCTCGTCGTCCCGGAACTCCATCGCATACGGGTAGGTCCGGTTCTCGTATCAACCTGTGGCTGGTCCCACCGGCCTCGTCCGTCGACGGAGTATTGAGGACCGCCATCGAACCACGAGCCATGAGCACCGAGTCCGCGGCCGACGTCGACGGCGCCTACGCCTGCGTCTACTGCGGCTGTGACGTCCGCCGGCACGACCCGGTGAGCGTCACGGAGAGCGCTGATCCGGATGGAGAGCCGGACGCCCGGTACTGCAACTACGGCTGTCTCGCCGCCCACATCGAGGCGGCCGAGCTGACGACGGGGACGTCCTGCGAGTGGTCGCCCTCGTGAACTTGGTGGCGGCTCCGACGACCGATCCGAACCGACAGGCGTAGGGGGGCGACGCGGGAACGAAACGGTATGGAACTCGTCGAGGGTCGCGTCGAGGTCGGCGGCGAGCGGTTCCCCGACGCGGGGACGTTCGTCGAGGCGCTCTCCGCGATCGGCGAGGAGCACGGCGTGACCGTCCAGGCCTTCGACGCCCGCTACGTCGTCTCCCGGCGGCACCTCGAACGGGCGCTGGAGCTCGCCGACCGCGAGCGGGAACGCGGCGAGGCCATCGCCCGCGACCGGGCCGTCGAGGTGCTGCTGTACGCGGCCGGCCGGCGACAGATCGACCGCGCGCTCGAGATGGGTGTCCGCGAGGGGGAGACCCCCGTCGTGGTCCTCGTCGACGACCCCGACGGCGAGGAGGCCGACGAGCGGGTCGCGGCGTCGGCGGTCGACGAACTCCTGGAACCGGACGAGACGCTCGGAGCGTGCGACCCCGACCGGGTGTGCGAGTTCTTCGGTATCGGCGACGCCGAGCGCGAGGCGACCGACGCTGGCCTCGAGTCGCTGGTGCTCGAACGGGTGGCGCTGCTCGTCGTCGAGCGGTAGCTCGAGCGCCGGATCCGGGGGGTCGGACCGGCGACGGTGGAGAAAACCGGCAAAATATGCCGACACCTCCGATCCATCCGATCCGGGGACTCCACGGCGACGACCGGCGGACGGTGGCTCGGAGAACCGTCCGTAGCAGCCCGAAGATACCGTCCGTACTGGATTTCAGCCTGTCGACCGTCGCGTCACCAGCTATCGTCACACACGGCGGCAAGAACGGCGACCCACCGGGGGAGGTAGGTCAGTGGCGCCCGTCGACACACCACATGAGCGATGCCGAGCACCCCGACTACCCGACGCCGAACACGATCACCACCACCACGACCACGAGGGGCCGGGGTACGCGACGCCGCAGGCGGCCATCGAGGAGTCCGAGCCCGAGGAACTCGCCTACGTGATGGGGCTGTACGTCGGGACCGACGTCGACGCGCCGGACTTCCTCGCCGTCGTGGACGTCGACCCCGACTCGGACAGCTACGCGGAGATCGTCGACCGGGTGGAGATGCCCAACCGCGGGGACGAACTCCACCACTTCGGGTGGAACGCCTGTTCCTCGTCCTGTCACGTCGGCGGGCTGGAACGTCGGCACCTGATCATCCCGGGCCAGCGCTCCTCGCGGATCCACGTCGTCGACGCGGCCGACCGCCGGAACCCGGAACTGGAGACCGTCATCGAGCCCGAGGAGGTGTTCGAGTACGACCTCTCGGCGCCGCACACGGTCCACTGTATCCCGGACGGCCAGATCCTGATATCGATGCTCGGGGACGCCGACGGGGAGCTTCCCGGTGGGTTCCTGCAGATCGACGAGTCGGACTTCTCGGTCGCCGGCCGGTGGGACCCGCCGGGGGAGATCGAGATGAACTACGACTACTGGTACCAGCCCAGACGGAACGTGATGATATCGAGCGAGTGGGCCGCGCCGAAGACCTACTACCCGGGGTTCGACCTCGAGGACGTCGAGGCGGGGGAGTACGGCCGGAAGCTCCACGTCTGGGACTGGGCCGAGGGGACCGTCGAGCAGACCATCGACCTCGGCGAGGGGGGACAGATCCCCCTCGAGGTGCGCTTTCTCCACTCGCCGGTCTCGACTCACGGCTACGTCGGGGCGGCGCTCTCATCCAATATCTTCCACTTCTACGAGGCCGAGCGCCCGAGCGGCGACGCGACCGTCGGGCGCTACGAGGCCGAGAAGGCCATCGACGTCGAGCCCCGCGAGCACGAGGACTGGGAGATGCCCGTCCCC